>JAOAFA010000066.1 GCA_026416535.1 Deltaproteobacteria bacterium | reverse complement strand
GTATTGAAGGTATTGAGTATCTCTTTGTTTCTAATTTTGAGAATTCAACAGTTTCTGTCTATAGATTTATGCCCCAGAAAAATAGTTTTGAGTATCTGCTAAGTATCGGTAAGCCAAGGCCCAAGGAGAAAGGTGAATATTAATGAATAGATTGGTGATTATTTTTGCTGGATCTATTCTACTTTTTTCTTGCACTACTTCAACGGGTAGGCTTTTAGGGAGTATGTCGGAGCCTCAGGAGATTGAGGTTGGAGCCCCTTTTATAGATGTAGATTCTGTTCCACTTCTCTATGGATTTGTCTCAGATTCATTTGAAGATGCGATCTTCCCTCTGAATCTGTCTTTAAGAAAATTTGTGGAGTCAGAAGTTCCTTATTTTCCTTTGAGAATTCCTGTCGGTAGATATCCAACTAAGGTATCAATTGATAATTCGCAAAAGAGATTGTTTGTCTTAAATTATCTTGATAAAAATATATCGGTTATTGACACTACTGCACTTATTGAGAAAGGTTTTGGTATGTTTAAAGATGGAAAAATAGTTTATACCATTGATAATAAGCCTATTAGAAAGGATATAGGGCTCTTTGTGTCAGACATGAAGGTTGTGTATAATCTAATACTAAACAAGGAGTACCTGATTGTAGTTGGTGTTGATGATTTATTAAAGGGTAGAATTAAGGTCATTGACGTAGATGAGAAAAGCAATGATAATTCGGTAAATAAAAACATAGGGGATGTATATATTGATGTAGAAGTCGATATAGTTCCGTCTGTGTTGGCAACTTCTCCTAACGGGGATGATATCTTTATAGGATCTAAAAGTGGTAACAGATTCGCAATATTGAACATATCTGCTCGGGGAATATTTTATGTGGCTGCGTCTATTTCTCCAAATGTGGTTCGTTATAATGATTCAAAGTTATATTTAATAGACACAGTTGAGAGTAAATTCTCAGTTTTTGATATTGATAGAAAGGTTTTTCATCCGGTTCTACCAACCTCTATATTTGGTGATATTACTGTTCAGCCATTTCAGACTAAGAGAGTTAGGGATATAGCTTTTTCTCCAAATACTGACCTGGGAGGAGTGATCGAATCTCTATCAGTTAATCATGGATGCAAAAAGACTGTGGCATTTTTAATTAATACAGAGGGAAGTATTTTTGCCATTGATGTTGATGGATGTTTGTTGTGCGAAGAGGCAGATAGTAACTTAGCGAGGGTGCCGTGTTATTTGAAGGGGTGGTTTAATCAACCTGTTGAAGATGAGATTACCCGTCCTACTGTCTCTAAGCCAATTTTACAAGTAGAAGGAAGAGTTCTTAGTGCCTCAGAACAAGGACTTGCCGAATATCCTTACATTGATAAGTGGAATGATTCAGAGCGAAATTTTGGAATAGGTATATCAAAGTTGTTTAGGTCAAATATGTATGATAGGGAGATTCAAGTAACATACGAAGGCAGTATTGTTGAGGGAATTGGGAGTATCATGGATGGGAAATTTGTCCCAGATGTTAAAGGGTTTGAAAATTTTAATATCACTAATTTAGACCTAATTGATATCCGTGACCTAAGTGGGAATCCTTTGAGAAATTGTGATGATGGAAGTTTGATTGATAATAATGAATTTAAAATTTTGTCTGTTAGCCGAGAAGGTATTATTGTTGAAGGAGATCTGCCAAAAGATGACTGCCTTGAAAAATACTATTTTATAATAAGACCTATCAATGGGTGGACTGTTCACGTAGCTGGATATGGTTTTTTGGGGCGTGCCTATGAAAACCAAGTATTTGAACTTAGAGATGATAAAGGTTTTTCACATTTAAGGTTCCTTATAAAATCTGGTAAGAATACCTCACGGAGAGGAATGAAGTTTCGTTCTACCGTCTTCATATATCCATATGGTTTTTCACCAGGTGAAAAGTTGTTTACACCTGCTAGTATAAAGGTAGTTCAAGATGTTGTAGATAGAGAAAGGTTTTATGGTTTAGTAGTCTATACAGGTTCAAAGGCTGTATGGCAGTTTTCGTCTAGAGATTTAGATCCTAATTCGAGTGTAGTTTATAAATGAGCGACCCCAAAGAATTTAAACGAAAGATAAAATTAGTTGAATTAAATGAGGTGATGAACATTTTGAAGAGAGTTGGTGTACATACCATATGCGAAGAGGCTAGGTGTCCAAATATATCGGATTGTATGTCTAAAAACAGAGCAACATTTCTTATTATGGGATCGGGCTGTACTAGAGGATGTAGATTTTGTTCTGTTAGACATTATAGTCCAGAACCTCTGGATCCTCTTGAGCCAGAGAATATAAAAAGGGCAGTATTGAGTCTGGGTATAAAATTTGTTGTTATTACTTCTGTTTCGAGAGATGACTTACCATTTGGGGGTGCCTATGTTTATAAAGAAGTCGTAGAGAGATTGAGGGAAATAGATGATATTAAGATAGAGCTTCTAATACCTGATTTTAATGGTGATGTTAACGCGTATAGTATTGTTAGTGAGCTTGATGTTGATGTTTTGAATCACAATATAGAGACAGTAAAATCTATGTATTCGAAGATTAGACCTGAGGCGTGTTATGAGCGGTCTTTGGCATTGCTTAACTATTTTTCTCGAAAGGGGTATTTTACGAAGAGTGGTGTTATTGTAGGCTTTGGAGAAAAAAAAGAAGAGTTGGTAGAGTTATTTAGAGATCTTTCTAATAGTGGTGTAAAGATGCTTACTATTGGTCAGTATTTAAGACCTTCAGCCCGAAATGTAAGAGTTGAAAAATATTATACCGATGAAGAGTTTCAGGAATTGAGAGATATTGCAATGGATTGTGGGATAAAATACGTATTTTCAGGAAGATATGTCAGGAGTTCGTATAGTGCTGAAGAGCAATATAAAGGGGTCTCTTTATGAAAAGGATATATCTTTTATCCTTGATTCTTTTATCAAGTGATTTGATCGCTGATGATATGAGTTTTACAGTAAGGTATCCTCAAGATAAAAATGGTATATTTTTGGGGATAATGCCTAAGGTAATGCCAGATGACAAGGGTTATAGATACACTGAAACGTCTATTTCACCTGTCTTTTCTGGAGGGAGATTTATTATAAAAAATTATATATTTACTGTTATATTTCCATTTGTAATCAATCCTGATAATACAAGAGATGATATTATGTTGAATACTATCCTGCTGGATGGCGGATATGTAATAAATATTGACAATACCAAATTATTGATAGGGGCTCAAATGACTCCGAAATTGAATTGGGGCTCTAATTCTCAAAATAGCTTAAACAACAATGCCTCTGTCTATACTTACGTATATAACGAATTGATTGGTAATCTTTGGATGGGTCTAAATTTACAATATTATCACTCGTTTTCTGATAAGGTCAAGTATAATGGCCTATATATCACACGTGCTAATTCTGGCTTTTCTATTGAGCTTAAGGTGGAGTATTATTTTAGTAATGAAAAACTGAGCGTACTTGTTGATACCTTACTTTTTAGAGATATTTCCAATGGAGTTTCAAATTTGTATTTAAATCCTGGCGTAAGGTTTTTATTTGATGAGTTGAATACGGTATACTTTACACTTGGTGTCCCACTGTATGATGAGAAATTTGTAGAGAGATATGGAAGTGGAATAAATTTGTATTACGATAAGAAATTTTGATGTTATTAGGTATTCATACAAGTATTAGTAAAGGATATGCTGCTTCTATTGAAGAAGGGGAGGAGAAGGGCGCAGAGATAATACAGATATTTGTGAGGCAAAATCTAACATGGAATAAGAAGATTGTGTTAGAGGATGAAATAACGGAATTCAGAAATAGACTTACGGAGTCTAAGTCTATAAAAAGGGTAATAGCTCATTGTTCCTATCTAATTAATCTGGCTAGTGATAATAAGACAACTGTTAAAAGATCAATATCACTTTTAGCAGATGAGCTATTAATCTGTAAGAGCCTCGGAATTGATATATATGTAATTCATCCCGGTTCGCATAAGGGAGTCGGAATTGAGGAGGGTAAGAGAAAAATTATTGAGGGCTTGAGGTTGGTCAGAGAGAAGACAAAGGATTTGAATATTAGTATAGCATTCGAAACAACAGCAGGTTCAGGTCATCAGATAGGTGCAAGCCTAACTGAACTTGCAGACTTGATTAGTAAAACAAAGAGCATATTTAAGCCTGCCCTATGCATAGATACTGCGCATCTTTTTGCTGCAGGATATGATATAAATGAGGAGAGTGAGTACGAAAAGCTTGTTGAGGAGATTGATGAAATAATTGGGCTCAATAAATTGTTGGTCTGTCACTTTAATGATTGTACAGTTGAACTTGGGTCAAAAAAGGATAGACACCAACATATTGGTAAAGGAAGGATTAAGTTAGATACATTTAAAAGATTTATTAGAGATAAGCGTCTTAGTAATGTAGTAGGTGTGTTAGAGACTCCAAAGGGGGTTGGGAGTGATGGTGTGGATTATGACAAGATTAATTTACAGATTCTAAAGAGTTTGAGGGATGAATAGACCAGTTTTTTTAAGTGATTATCTAAAGGCGAAGTTTGGTGAGAAGGTGCATAAGGTTAGCTTTAAATTGGGACTTACCTGTCCTAATAGAGATGGTAGGATATCTTATGGTGGTTGTATATACTGCAATGGTGCTGAGTTGATTCCGTTTTCTTATAGAGAGGGTATGACACCCAAGGAGCAAATAGAAAAAGGGATTGAGGTTGTGAGAAGAAAATATAAAGTGAATAAGTTTATAGCTTATCTTCAAGATAACACAGGTACCTATGGTTTTGAGGATTATATAATGAACTCTATATCAGATGTGCTTGGCATGGAGGGGATAGTTGGTATTTCTATAGGGACGAGGGCTGATTGCATAAGTGATAGTTTTTATAAGTTCTTTTCGGAGATATCAAAGAAGACATTTTTAATGGTGGAATTAGGAGTGCAGAGCATAAATCCGAGAACGTTAGAAATTATTAATAGGGGACATGGTGTAAAGATTGTTGAGGATGCCTTCAAAAGGTTAAATCAGAGTGAAATACATACTGTAGCTCATGTAATAATAGGTCTAATGAATGATAAAGAGGATGATGTCAAAGGTCTTGCTGAGTGGATTTCAAAAAATGAGATTAAGGGTATCAAGGTTCATAATATAGTTGTGCTTAGGGATACATCTCTTGAGAAGATGTATTTAAATGGTGGATTTGTACCACCAGAAAAGGAAAGACTGATTGAATTATATAAGATTTTCTTCAATAATATTAAAAGTAAGGTTGTAATCCATCGCCTAACCACTGATGCCGATAAAAGGTTTATCGTGGCACCAGAGTATGCACAGGATAAGAATTCACTTTTGAAGGATATTAAACTCGCTATTGGATTCTAATATCAGCAAATTTGGTTTTGTAGATATAGGGATCTCTTATTTATTTAAAAACTCTAATTCTAAGCATATTTTAACAACAACACAAAAAGCTCAGATGGTAATTATCTTGTTGAAAAAAAAATAATTTTTTATAGAATAAAAGATCATGGAAAGGGAGTGTTTAGAATGAATATTGTAAGGATTTTTCTGACACTTACTATAGTGATCTCAATGGTATGTTGTAGTTCTTCTGAAAAATGCAAGACTGATTCAGATTGTCCTAAAAATAATAAATGTATACATGAGAGGTGCTTTCCTAATGCTTATCGACCTGATCCTCAGGTAATTGATCCTGGGATTGGATGTTCCAATGATAGCGAATGTGGATATTGTAAAAAATGTGATGATGGGATATGCGTGGCTATTTTGGAATGTGATGTAGGATTTGTGGCGTTAGATGGTAGTAGGGATGTTGTGAAAACTGATTCAATTGATATTGATGAAATTGCTGATGCTGGAATGGATATTGTTGATGTTGATGCAGATTGGGATGCATACGATATTGTGGAAGATGCAGGAACAGAAGATATTCTAACAGACGTAACTCCATCAGATATTACAGATATAACTTGTGATATTAACTTGAGTCTTAAGGTTGTAAAGAGGGAACCTGCGGGTGATCTCCCCAGAGGGACTGTTATGACAATAAGTGGGCAAGGGTTTGATACGGAGTGTGGGACATTATCTGTTTATTTCAATGGGGATCCTAACCCCGCGAAGATATTAGATAAGACATCCACAAAGATTAGTGTAGTGATACCTGGTTTTGCAAAGAGCGGTCGAATTACCGTTAACTCCTTAGGGCAGGTAGATTCATCATTGAGTGTTAAGATACAGCGGAGGTTGTTTTTTACGGACTTTGGAGATGTTTCATCACCTGGAACAAAATTTTTTATTTTATCTTTTCCAAATTTTAGTGAGTTTAGAGAGGGTAAATATGATACCTCTGGAGAGTTCCCAGTACCCATATTGCTGGACCCGTATAATTTAATGATTATAGTTGTTACTAAAAACAAATCTAGTGAGGGATATACAATAAGCGCCTATGATTTTTCTGATGTGAAATTCATCAAAAGTGTGGTTAATAATAATGCCAAATCTATGATATCGAATGGCGCGATAGACTATGAAAAGAAAAAGATATACTTAATTTCGATGGATGGGTATTTATATATTCATGAGATGGAGTCTTTTAAGTTGTTAGATACTATTAAGATTGGTGAATCTCTATATGGGATAGAAATAGACAAAACAAAGAATAGGATCTTTCTATCGGGGGTTTCGCCTCCGATAATTGGTCCACCTGAAGATCTTAGGGCGGCCATATTTATTATAAGTAGAGATGACTACGGATATGTTAATAGAGGCAAGATTGTCTTTGGCGAACCAAAGTCTGTGTCAACTGATGTAAAGTATCATCCAACCATCAATAAAGTGTTTACAGTAGATTATACTAAGGGAGAACTTTATGTTTTTAGTCCAGATGATAAGAATAGTGATCTTGCTCCAGTCTCTTTGGGTGTGGAATCAGGTCCAATGAAGGTCTCCTTTGGTTCTAATATGTCGAAAGTCTACATAGCTTGTAATAATTCCTCACAAGGTCCCAAGAATGCCACGGCCTCTGTTAAGGCATTTTATGTTGATACTTTAGGTGAGGTTTTGGGTTCACCTTTGGATACTAAGCTTATTACATCTACTGAGTCGACCAACTCTAAACATTTAGTTAATATGTTCTATGACGATTTAGATAAATATCTTATTGTGGTATCAAATGCTGATAATAGGATTGCTGTAGTTGATGAAAGTACATTTGCTTTATTGTCTAACCCCAGGTCCCCTGATGATACTAAGACCTCTTCTCTATCAGGGAATTTTGGTATTTCTGTTGAGGATTGGTAATGGGAATTACGGTTAAGAAACCAAAGATACTGATTGTGGACGATGAGCCTGTAATAAGAGATATCTTGACAGAATTTTTGACACTTGAGGGGTATGAGATAGAGACGGCTCAAGATGGTCTTGAAGCTAGAGAGAAGATTTTGTCTGGTAAGTATAATGTAATTTTGTCTGACCTTAAAATGCCTAATCTTGATGGTATGCAGTTGCTCCAGTTTATTAATGATAGGCGTATTCAGGTAGTCCCTATTATAATGACAGGATATGGGACCATTGAGACGGCGATTGATGCGATGAAGGCCGGTGCTTATGACTACATACTTAAACCTTTTAAGATGGAGGATATAATTAGGGTATTGGATCGTGCTATAGAGAGATACAATTTGATTGCAGAGAATATACAATTGAGGGAGGCGCTATCTCTATATCACATGTCAGAGGAAATGTCTTCAAAAAATACCCCAGAAGGGATATTTGAATTAATAATTAATGCAATTAGTGAGGCACTAAGTCCAGACGTTATAGAGATATACGAGGTTCAAAAGAATAAAAGTCTGAGAATTATAAAGAGAAAGAATCTTACTCAAGAAGATAACATCCCAAAATTGGATCCTGAGAGACTAAGATTCATTGCGGCATCTTCATCAACTACCCTTCTTGAAGAGGGGGATTATCCAGAGGGATTATTTGTTGAAAATGCCCCTGCCTCAGCACTTTTTGCTCCGATAAAAGTAAATGGTGAGAATTATTCTTTACTTGCTATCTATAAACTTAGCAGTAATCAGCCTTTTACTGAGGGGCAAAGAAAGACAGTTTTAACAATAGCTGATAGAGCAGGTGCCCATATAGAGAATATTCAACTTGTAATTAGGATGCAGAATACGTTTAGCGAGACGATTCAAGGTTTTGCTATGGCAATTGAGGCAAAAGATAGGTATACAATTGGACACTCAGAGAGAGTAGCAAAAATTACATTAGAGATATGCAAAGGATTAGGGCTTTCAGAAGAGGAGACGGGGAGGATCTTTCAAGCAGCACTTCTTCATGATATAGGTAAGATAGGTATAAGATATGAAGAGCTTAATAAACCTGAGAAGCTTACGCCAAAAGAATATGAAATGTTCAAATTACATCCTGTAATAGGAAAAAAGATTCTTCAACCTATTACATTTTTACAAAATATTTTGCCTGATATATATCATCATCACGAACAATATGATGGGAGCGGATATCCTGATGGGCTTAGGGGTGAGGAGATCCCATTAGGGGCAAGGATCCTTGCTATAGCAGATACTTATGATGCAATGACATCAGATAGGCCTTATAGACCTGCCCTTTCCCATGATGTTGCAATTGAAGAGCTTAAGAGGTGTTCTGGTACTCAATTTGATCCTAAGCTTGTTGAAGTTTTTATAAAAATTTATGATCATAAGAAGGTAAAATAAAGAAAATGCGGTATAAACTTTTTAGAAAAGCGGTACTGGGATATATATACTCTGCTCTTATA
>JAOAFA010000058.1 GCA_026416535.1 Deltaproteobacteria bacterium | reverse complement strand
CTGCTGCCTTCCAAGGTAGATAATAAATAGTACTTACCACCTTAAAGCCCTGTGAGGTTCTTCCTTACAGGGCTTTTTTATATCTATTTACCACATCCGTGATGTTTCACTGTAATGTGAAAAAATTTTGAGAAAGTATATCACAGTTTCTCTGGAAAAGTTAAGATACATATGCGACATTAAGGAGTAATGAATTACTTCACAAGAGCATATCCTGTATTTGGTAGAATCAAAGGATTCTACAGCAGGAGGTTCCAGGATATGCTCTATAGTCTCAGGAGATTTTCAGAAAGTGAGGTAGCACAGCAAAGGATGAAGATTATTAAGTTTTACGAGGAATATGGAGAGAAAGCAACAAAGGAGGCATTTGGAGCTGACAGAAAGATTATAAGCAAATGGAGGAAGAGACTTAAAGAGGCAGATGGACATCTTTCAGCCTTAATCCCTCACTCTACCCGTCCCCATAATGTAAGAAGACCTGATACCCCTAAAGAGATTATCTCTTTTATCAAAGTGATGAGGGAGAAATACCCTCGTATCGGAAAGGAGAAGTTAAAACCCCTTCTGGATAAATATTGTAATTCTATAGGGATTAAGACTGTCTCTGAATCTACCATAGGTAATATTATCAGGAGATATAAGATATTCTATCCAAATACAGGCAGGATATACCATAACCCTAACTCTAAATGGGCACAGAATAGAGTAAAGAAGACAAAGAGGCTAAGGATTAAACATCCATTACGATCTGATGACTTTGGACACATTGTATCTGACACAGTAGAGAGGATAACAGATGGGGTTAAAGACTATTTTTACAGTGCAATAGATGCGGCAGGGAAATTTGCCTTAACACTTAACTATAAGAGACTGAACAGTAAGAATATGAAGGAATTTTATGAGAGGTTTAAGGAGGTTTATCCTCTTACGATTAAGTCATGGCAGTCAGATAATGGATTAGAGAACCTTGGGGAGTTTGATAAGCAACTCAAGAAGGATGGGATACCTCATTATTTTTCCTATCCTCGTTGTCCAAAGATAAACACATACATTGAGAGGTATAATAGAACCATCTAGGAGGAGTTCATTGAAGCAAATCTGGATATCATCCACGATAAGCCAATTATTTTATCAAAGACTCGCTGAATATTTGATCTTCTATAATACTCAGAGACCCCACAAGTCACTTGGGTTAAAAAGCCCTTTAGAGTATTTAGTTGAAAATGGAGAAATGTCGCAAATGTCCTTGACTTATACGTTTTCTTGAAAAAATTATGATAAAGTCTTATAATTTTCTTTGAAAGGAGGTGAATGTGAATAAGAAAGTATTTTTGATATGCTTTTTATTTACATCAGTCATTAGATCCTTACACGCTGATACTACGTTGGTAAAAGAGAGTTTGAGAGGACCTTGTGAGAAGGCAAACTGTGATATTAGAGGGGGTGAATGGACATCTGATGGATGGAAGGTCACAAACGCAGATGATAGAATTAAAATAACACTTCCAGAGGAGGTCAGTAGTGGAATAGCAGAAATCTATATCACTAACTTCTATCCACCCCTGAATGGTCAACAAGGGACATCATCAGAGAATTACTGTGTGATATTCTCTGGCTTTGATGGACCCGACTTACATCACTGGACATCAGACCAATCGTATTTTGAAGTCCAATCGATATGGTGTGACTACGATGGCGAAGATGAAAACGAATGCAACCAATCATTCAGAGAAAGAAGTCTAAAACTGGGAGTTACAGGTTCAGACAATAATGGAGAATCAGCATGGCTACCTATCGAATTTAGCTGGGACAAGAAAGAAGAACCTCATCCTGTTTATCTACTCAGAATAGAATGGGACCTCTCAAATGTATGCCTTTTGGTAACCAAACTTAATACAAATGAATCAGCATCTGTATGCAGAGATTGGCACTTTTCTGAAAAGAGTCCTTATCCAAAGTTGAGATACTTTTTGATAGCCCAAAATGATAGTCCATGTGACCCAATTATGGAGGCTACTTACTCAGACATTACAATTATCAAACGAGAAGTAGAATTGACCGATGTCGATATCCTTCCTGATGTAGAAGACTCTATTGTTAGTGAACTAGATTATAATGAATTCTCACCTGATATTGGAGTTTTTGACGAATCTTATATTGAAGATGTTGTTGAAGCAGACAAAGGTAACATAGAAACAGATATAGAAGAAGTAACAGATATATATACCCCTGACGTAGTTAAGCATACTGATCTGGATTATGAGATAGGAGATATTGGAGGGTCCAATTTAGGAAATAATACCAAAAAGAATGAACCTAATGGGTGTTCTTGCACAACCCTATCTATTGATTAGTACTACGTAACCTATGGTCTTATGTGGCAAATTCATAGTTAGAACTATTAAAGTAGTCTAATTATCGGAGAATTTAATATGATAAAAGATATTCTGATCAAGTTGAGAGAAATATTTTTTAATTTCTTCTCTAAATTACGGGAGATACATATAATAAACTCCGATCAAGATAACCTTGGGGAAAGTGAATATGATGATGTATCAAAATTTAAACAGGAGTTGAGAGAAATATTAGGAGTTGATTGTATTGATGAAAAAAAGTTGCTTTCAGAAATTATAATTATAAACAATGAAGCAGATGCCACTTTGAATTTCGACGACCCCAAAGAGAGAAAAAATATTAAAAGAGTGAGGAATTTACTGAGCGATTTGAATAGCTTGTATAGATTATTGCGGCTGACAAGCATTGACCATAAGAGTGTCAAGTCATTATTAGAGAAATTGGTTATTCCCAGAGAAGACACTAATAAAATTTTAGATGATTTAGAAAACGAAATTAAAAATATGAAAAAAAGTTTAAAAAGAGATTATGAAAGCTATCTACGTAGTAATGATTCTTTGGCACAAATAGATAAAAATAATTTATATGCCTATATCTTAGTACTCTCTATAATAGATCTTGGCATAGATCTCCTTGGACTACCGGATAAAACATGGAAAGTATCAGAAGCTAAAAGAACAGCATTAGAAAAGCTAATACCTATATTGAAATCTCTTTTAGCCTCTCGGATTGAGGAATATGAATTAAAGGTGATAGAATTGTATTGTCACTATTTAACATTTTTTACATCGCTTCCATATCTGATATTAAGCAAAAATTATAATAAAATTGTGGAAAAGATATTTATAAAATCAGTCTCTTCGACTATAACTCTGATATACAAGATTTTTAATAAGAGCTTTAAAGATATTCATGAACTCTTCGTAAAGACCGAAACTACTGAGATACAAAGTGATAAAAAACCGATGTTATTATTATTTTTTATTCCATATCCTACTATAAATTTAGACATAAGTGGATTTTCTCACCTCTTCAAGTATGAATCTTATCTATCTCCCAAGTTTGCTTATTATCTTCCAACCGATATAATTGGATACAACAAATATGAGATTGGGCTCAGTACTTACAATAACCTGAATTTCCTAAAGGCGACAAAGAATTCAAAAGGAATAATGTCTGAAGAGATATATTTTATGACAAAAAAACCAAAAGATGGGACATATATGACTAACATCTATAAGCTAACCATTGATAAAGAAATAAAGCTATCAAACATCTTAGAACTAAGTGAAATCAATCCAATAGTTGCTATACCATTCTATGAAGATACCCAGTGTCAATTCATGATCTTAGAAAATATGGATAAATCTGTAAATATTTACAAATATTCACAAAACAAGTGTGAACTGGTCTCGAGTATAGAGGATTTTCGGTATTTGGCTCATATTGAGGGAGAGCGCCCATTTATCATTGTTAGACCTATAAATGAATCGTTGCCTTCCTATGGGCAAGAACCCATGATTGGAAAAAGCAATTATAAAGGGTTCTTTGTGAACTCGCCCCATCAAATGATCAATATACCAAAGGTAACCTTTTTAGGTTCCTACTACGGAATTGACCGTTCAGGCAATATAAAGCTTGCAGTAGCATCAAAATATGAAAAATTTATTAAAATATTCACCATTGATATAAATAGCAATAGTATAATTGAAGAAGAGATTAAGCTTGGAGATGATGTTTTTGAAGTGGAGAAGATATTTTTTGATCAAGATAATTGTTATATATTTTGTTGGAAGGCAGACAGAGATAGATTCCATAATCTTATGTGTATGAAATATTCAGATAATTCGCTCAGTGATCCCGTATTAATTGCGCGAAAGTTTCCCGATACAAGAAGAACTTATATCTCTTTAAAAATTAGCGATGTAGTTGTTGGAGAGAATATCGTTATTTTACTTGAAGAGAGTGAAACAAGTTATGATTCAGACTATAATTCACTTGGCTCCTCAAAACGAATGTTTGTGTATTTATTTGACCAAAATCTGCAAAAATTAGCCGAATTTAAGTTGGGACAACCAGAAACTGTAGATCTGTGCTTGGGTAATTACATGATTTATCGCGACATAGGTCTAAAGAGAGTAGTTATTATGTTTTTCGCCAAGTGAAACTATCGCATAACCTTAGTTTTTACTTTGCAAAAGCTTTTTAGTTATTCTTATTGAGAAATAAAAAAAGCTAAAATAGTAATTAAGAGAATCAAATAGCAATAATAATCTTCACAAGTTATTTGAAAGATGGTTATTAAATTTTGTGACTACGTGATAATATCATCTTCTTCTAATAAAAAAGCCCTGTCAGGAAAACTCCTAACAGGGCTCCAATGTAAGTACGAAATATCTATTAGTTATTTAGGCAGACAGCAAGCTCCATCAAAGCATGCATATCCTCTCGGACATTGTGCATTAGATGAACAAGGAGCAAAAGTCTCAATGCATTCACCGTGGCATTCTCCTTTGTATGCAATCTTAACTCCAGCACATTTCGCTTCACATTCATTACCGTATGTTTTACCATCTACTCCACAGACAGGGGCATAGTAGAGCGGACATATACAATCAGTGATCTGACAGCAGCCATTTATACAGGCATAACCGACTTTACATTCAGAATCATATTTACATGCTGGCTGATTAGATGAGCAGACATTGGAAAAGCATTCTTTTGATGTAACATTGCCGTTTTTATCGTAGCATATTCTGCAGATCTCGCCTGTTGGATTTTCAAATTCTTCACAATGGCCTAAGCCTGTGCACTCCTTCTTTGTAACATTACCATACTGGTCAAAGCACAGTGTGCAAAAGTTGCCACTTGGATCAGTATAGGTCTCACACTTTTCAGCAGGTCTACAATTTTTTGACACAATATTGCCATTGTAATCTATGCAAACCGAACATATAGAATTATTTTCATAAGTTTCTCTGCATACAACAGATGGATAGCATTCCTTGAAAATGATTTTTCCATTCTCATTTGTGCAGAGTGTACATTTCATTCCGTTTTCCTCATATTGTTTGCAGTACGTCGGGTCGTAGCAGTCTTCTCTTGCAATACTTCCATCAGGAAAGAAACATACCTTGCATGTAAGTCCATAATCATCAGTGAATTCCTTGCAGTCAAGAGGTGGTTCATTGCACTTGCATACTTCGCAACCTCTCTCATCTTTTGCAAATCCATGTTCGCAATACAATTCACACATTACAGGCTCACACAATGGCATACAAACTCCACCACCAAAGCAGTCAACAGCACAACATTCAGCTGGATATACACCATCATTCGGGGAGCGGCATATTCCATTCTCATCAATCCACGCACCCCAACATTTCTCGTTGTTGAATCCACAGTCCATTAGAGCACAGAAGTAACCTTCTGGACAATCTTTGTCTGAAAAACACTCTTTATTTTCAGGGACACAAAACCCATAGCATACATCAGGACAGATCATACCTTTCTCAGGATAGCAGCCAGGGGGTGTATTGCACACTTCTGCTGCATTACACCTATAACCCTTGGGACAATCAAAATCAGAATAACATCCCATCTTACATTCTCCATAATAAGCAATTTCAACCCCTGCACACTTAGCCTCACACTCATTACCATAAGTCACCCCATCCTTTCCACAGACAGGGGCATAATAGAGCGGGCAAGCACATCCAATCAGTTGACAACAACCATTTATACACATATATCCATCTACGCCAAGTGGACAGTCCTCATTAGTTTTGCATTTAAATTCTTCTTTACATTCATTTTGACACTCGCCCTGATAAGCTACCATAACACCAGCACACTTTGCAAAACATTCATTACCATAAGTCACACCGTCTGTACCACATACAGGTGCATATATTTCAGGACATACACAACTCTGATATGGCAGGCAAACTCCCTCAGACGGTGGAATTACGCACTTTGTCGTAAAGCACTTATCCTTTCTATCCGACCTATAGTCAACATCGGGATATGCACAGTAATACCCCTCAGGGCAATCGGAATCCGATTTACACTTCATATCATTTTTCTTTATACAGACACCCTCTTCCACAACAACACATTTGTCAGAGCCAACAAAGCATCTATAAGAACCTTCTTCATCTAATGCTATCGGGAAATCACAGTAATACCCCTCAGGACAATCTGCATCAGACTTACATTTGTATGGGGCAGTTACACACTTTCCATAACATTCACACCCAACACAAAGTGGACAAGGACCGAATTCACAGATCTCTCCCTTTCCGCACTCTGCATCCGACTTGCAAACCTTCTCTTTACAAGAAACTACACAGACACCATCTTTACAGAGCCCGACTGGATATTGGCAAGAATCCATCTTACTAGCACCCGTCTCATAAATCAGACTCATACAATCAGAATCAGTTTTACACTCTACAAGGTCGCTCTTACAATCAAAGCTACACTTTCCACTCTCACATTTCCACTCACCAACGCACATAGGATGGGTAAGCCCCTCACAATCTTTGGCTGTGTAGCAAGTGTTTTGGCTGACTTCGCCAAGCTCTCTCGTGCCTCCACATCCACCGCTGTCTGCGCCAACAACAAAAATAAATGTCAGCACAGAGGAGAGAATAAGGATAAGTCTCTTTCCTTTCATAACAAACCTCCTTAATTAAGGTTAAAATAGGTGATAAAATATTCAATCAACTTCTATGCCAGATTACTATTAAAAAATATGCCTCAAATCAAATAATTAAACCTGCCTTTGGCTAATCGAAGCCAAAAATGTAATAGACCAATAGGTGTACACATTTGAGGATTGTTCTTATAACTCACATATTTTATGTAAAGAAGGATGTAAAAAAGTAGTAAAAATCTATTTACAAAGTTACTAACATCTGTTAGATATAGGCGTCCTTATGGGCGGATAGCTCAGTGGCAGAGCATCGGTCTTACACGCCGAGGGCCACAGGTTCGAACCCTGTTCCGCCCACCACCCTGATATATTTTTCCTAGTTAAAATTAAGTAAAAGGTTCTTTGCGATACAAAAAACTCAATGTGAATAAAAATACACCTAGTCTAATACTCGCTATTTGAATATATCCATCCATGACCCCCTCAGATTAACCGCATGGCCTAATAACCCAACATCTAATTTTCTATCTTATTTTATGGTCGTGATATGTCACTGTAACTAATCATATTTGGTTTCCAACTACTATGCCTGGTCTCCTTTTATTAACACATAATTTTTTACTAATCATGATCACCTCCATATAAATTAATTATACTTTATCCATCCAAGTTCATCCTTTCCTCATTTATTTAATTCCTCCTCTATAAAGATTCTTGCTTCGGCGCAAGGTATTATCTAAATTATGTCCGTAAATGAGGTATGTAAGGGAGAAAGATATAAAGAATTAGAAATGTAAATTCAAAAATAGAATCAAAAAAGCTCAGGATTAGAAAAGGACTTGTAACAACACTACTACCAGACGAATTTATAAGGAACTACAAGAATGAGTTAGGATTCAAAGAATGAGGCAATAAATTAATTACTGTTTTCTCTACTCTTTCTTGAAATGTAAAATTGTAAATAGATGGCAATTGAGATAACAAATATTGATATAAACTGGCTTGTAGAAAGATATGGTTCTATTATAAACCCTCTTACCTTATCTCCTCTCAATACTTCTAAAAACGAACGCAGTATTGGATAAAGTGTCATATACATTAATAATACCTGCCCGTCGAACCTTTTCCTTGTCCTTAGTAAAACTAGGATAAGAAATATTATTGTTTCTCCGAATGCCTCATATAATTGGACCGGATGAAGCGGAATGCTTTTCGGGGCTATTGATTCTGGATGTTCAAATACGACTGAGAAGACAAAATCTTTTGCACATTCTTTTCCATAACAACAACCGGCTGAGAAGCACCCTAACCTCCCAAAGGCATGACCTATTGATACTGAAGGAATCAAGATATCAGCAATCTTAAAAAAAGGAAGCTTGTGTTTTTTTGTATAATATATAGTAAAAACTGTTGCACCAATAAATCCACCATACCATACAAGCCCCCCTTTGTATATTTTTATAAACATTGAGGGATCAGCCATATATTCATCCCAATTTACAATTATGTAAACAACTCTTGAGCCAATAAGTCCCCATATCAGAATCCAAAATGTCATGTCCGAAATCAATCTCGGTTCGATACCAAGCTTTTTTGCCTCCCTTGTCGCAAGCCATAAACCGATAATAAATCCCAGAGCAATAAAAAATCCATAGGTATGAATAGCAAGTGGAAAATCACCTAGTTTGAATGGAAGTTCAAATATCTTTGGATACATCTGTCTCTCCTTGTCTTACTATAACAGCACGCAACACCAAAGCACATATTATAAGGAAAATACTAATTATTTGTGAGCTCGAGAGGAGATTTAAAAAGATGCCCCTGTTGTCATTCCTCAAGAATTCCAGAAGAAATCTAACTATAGCATAAATAATGACAAATTGAATTATTATTTGTCCATCATATTTTTTCCTCGTTCTTAGAAAGAAATACAAGTATCCGAATAACCCCAATGCAAAAAAAGCCTCAAATAGTTGAGTAGGGATTAGAGGAGGCGTCTGCAAGTCCCTTGCTCTACTAACTATGCCAGCATTTGCAAGTTCAGCAAAGGCCGCACTTCCTTTAGGGAAGTGAACACCAATAAAAGATTCGGTCTGGTAACCAAAGCAACAACCATTTAAAAAACACCCTATTCTTCCAAAAAATAATCCTAATGCTGTCCCATACCCTATTGTATCTGATGTAAACAACATATCCATTTTTCTCATTCTCATAAAAATTAGAGCGGCGATAGTACCCAAGATAAAGCCACCATAATATGCTAGGCCACCCTTAAATATATTAAAAATCCTTGAGGGATAGGCCATATAAAATTTTAAGATCTTTTCACCCCTATTGAATTCCTTCACGACGTCATCTCCCCCTTCTTTCTTAAGCTTATTTGGATCCGGACCACACCTATTTAATTTTTTTGAACAATAGACATCATGTGGTATATCCTCGGCTACAACGTGCATTAGTCTGGCTCCTATCATTCCAAAAATTACAATAATAATTGCAAGATCTATAAAATTCTTTATGGGTAATCCCTTTTTCCTGAATTCTACTATCCCAATTAGTGAAGCTATGAGAAATCCAATGGCCAAAAAGAAAAAGTAAGAATGAACTGAAAAATCGCTTATGTAAAATAATACTGGCTTCATTCAGCCTTTTTCTCTTCCTTATTCACTATACTATTATCACCAGTTTGAGTAGCCGGTTCAACCCAGATAGTAGAGGATTTTTCATCAACCTTGGCTTCTGACTCTTTCTTTTCAAAAAATATCATATGTATTATCATCAAAAATACCCCACAAGTTATAGAAGAGTCGGCAATATTAAAGGTAGGCCAGTGATAATCTTTATAATACCAGTGTATAAAATCTACAACGTAACTATTAACCACCCTGTCATAGAAGTTACCAAATGCCCCACCAAGAATTAGAGACATTGCTAAGGATAAGGTCCTCTGTTCCTTTTTAATCTTAATAAAAAAGTATATAATGAAGACTATAGCAATAATGCTTACAATTATAAAGAAAGGCTTCCTTATTGAACTATCTAGATTACCTAAAATTCCCCATGCCGCACCTGGATTCTCTACATATCTAAAATCAAAAAAGCCTTTTATCACCTCTATCGGTGGATTGCCTTTTAATTTAGCCACTGCCCACTTTTTTGTTATCTGATCTAAGACAAAAATGGTTGGAATAATAATGGTAGCCGCAATAAACTTAAAACTCACTTTTTTCCTCCTTTCATCTAAGAGCTTGATAACATTTGGGACAGGTATTTTCAACAAATTCTACTGAATATCTCCAACATCTTGGACATTTCTTTCCTGGCGCCTTTTTCAAACTGTATGAACCACCATTAAACATATCTAAAGGTCTTGATAGGGCCACATCTTCTATATGCATATTTAGGCCTACCTCCGAGCAGATAAAAAATTCCTTCAGATCAATCTTATCGGTAATCTTGTTAAATTCCTCTACATACTTATCAGGTATATTGAGATATATTGATGCCTCAAGCGATTGTCCTATTATCTTCTGTCTTCTTATCTCCTCTAAGCCTTTTAATATTTCGTCTCTGAGCCTCAATAAACTATCCCATTTATGTAGTGCATCATCATCATATTTGTAGTTTTCATAATCAAAATTTTCTAAGAATACTGAGATCTCTTTACCCTTGTATTTTGGGATAAACTTATAGGCATCTTCTGCTGTATATGAAATGATTGGGGCGAGGAGTTTTATAAGTTCTTTTGCAATAATAAATAGAACACTCTGAGCTGATCTTCTCTCTAATCCATCCTTTTTTGATGTATAAAGCCTATCCTTTATAATATCAAAATAGATTGCAGAAAGATCAGTTGCACACATCTCAATAGCCGTATGATAGACAGTATAGAACTCATAATTCTTATAGGCATTAAATATCTTCTCAGCCTTGTAGTAAAACCTATTTAAGGCTATTCTATCTAATTCTAAAAGTCTGTCAGTAGCCATCATGTCAGTATCAGGGTTAAAGTCAAAGAGGTTACCGAGTGCAAATCTGATTGTATTTCTAATCTTTCTATAATTTTCAGAGAGAAGCCCTAACATATCTGTTGTAAATATTATATCAGACGTATAATCCACACTTGAAAATAAAAGCCTCAGTATATCAGCTCCATAGGTGGAGATTACCTCCTCTGGTGCAATTACATTACCAAGAGACTTACTCATTTTCTTAGCATCTTTATCAAGGATTAAACCATGAGTTAATACAGCCCTGTACGGAGCCATATTTCTATTAGCAACAGAGGTGATGAGGGAGACCTGAAACCACCCTCTATGTTGATCTGTAGCCTCTAAATATAAATCACAGGGATAGGATAGATCGTTATTGCCTTCTAAGACAGCCCTTTGACTTACGGATGAGTCGAACCACACGTCTAATATATTCTCCTCTTTTATAAAGTTTGCCTCATCACAATTTGGGCATTTAAGTCCTTCAGGCACGAAGTCATTAATATCCCTTTTAAACCAACAATCAGAACCTTCCTTATAAGTAAGTTCTATTGCCTTTTTGAAAATAGACTCATTTAAGAATGTATGAGAGCATTTACTACATCTTATAGCTGGTATTGGAACACCCCAATACCTTTGGCGGGAAAGACACCAATCTGGTCTTATCTGCACCATGTTATATATTCTGTCCCGACCCCAAGGTGGGATCCACTTGACACCATCTATCTCATTTAATAGACGGGTTCTTAGATTTGCATGATCTATTGAGAGAAACCATTGCTCCGTGGCTCTAAATATTATCGGATTCTTGCATCTCCAACAATGTGGATATGAATGTTCTACATATTCATCTTTAATAAGAGTTCCATTATGCTTTAGCTCCTCAATAATATGGTCATTTGCCTGATGCACCTTCATACCTGCGTATTTTGGAATGTCTTCTGTAAATCTACCCTCCTCATCTACAGGTGTATAAATATCAAGTCTATACTTTTTCCCTATTTCATAGTCTTCAGCTCCATGGCCAGGGGCTATATGTACCATACCAGTCCCAGTATCCGTAGTAACAAAATCTGCAAGGATAACAATTGAATTCCTATTGTACATTGGATGCCTCAGTATTGTCCCTTCTAACTCTCGCCCTTTTATTTCCTTTATTGTCTTTCCTGAAATACCAGTGCTTTTAATAACATGGTTTGCCAATACTTTCATAAAAACAAGTATCTCATCTTTTGCTTCGAAAAATACATACTCCTCGTCAGGGTGAAGAGCTACTGCAAGATTGGCTGGAAGTGTCCATGGGGTAGTTGTCCAGATTAAGAAGTGCACTGGTTTCTCAAATCTAAGGTTTAATTCCGATAATCTTTTATCATTATCTCCTACAGAAAATCTTACATATATGGAAGGCGAAGAGTGGTTATGGTACTCTACTTCGGCATCTGCAAGTGCGGTTTTGCATTCTGCGCACCAGTGTATAGGTCTAAGTCCCCTATATAGATAACCATCCTTAAACAAATCAAATAGCGCCTCCATGGTCTTGGCTTCATAATCATAACTCATAGTTATATAAGGTTTATCCCAATCACCTATACAGCCAAGCCTTTTAAACTCTTCACGCTGTATATTTAAGAATTCACCTGCGTACTTCCTACACTCTTCCCTAATAGAGAGACCGTCCATCTTTTTCCCTTGAAGCTTTTTTATTACATTGTGCTCAATTGGCATCCCGTGGCAGTCCCAACCTGGCACAAAGGGTGTGTCAAAATTCATCATAAATCTGCTCTTTACAATAAAGTCCTTTAATATCTTGTTTAGAGCCGTTCCAAGATGGACATGTCCATTTGCATAAGGAGGTCCATCGTGCAATACAAACTTCTTGCGACCCTTCCTCTTTTCTCTCATTTTGTGATAAAGGTCTATCTGATACCATTCGGAAAGTATCTTCGGCTCGAGGCTAACCAGATTGGCCTTCATGGAAAAATCGGTCCTTGGGAGAGATAATGTCTCTTTGTATTCCACCTGAATCCTACCTCCTCAGATAAAAATGGCTTTATAACATAAAGTAAACTGATATAATTTTCAATACTTTTTTGAATACATGTGATTTCTATTTTAAAATGTCACAGGATATTACTAATTTGAAATGTCACATATATGATAACCTTCTTCTTAAGAGGTTTGAATATCTAAGAAGGTGGAATGATGATGAAAAACAGATATTTTGACTCCCCTAATCTCAAACTTA
>JAOAFA010000024.1 GCA_026416535.1 Deltaproteobacteria bacterium | reverse complement strand
TATGTTATGTTCTTCCTCTAATTTATCCTTAAAGTGGAGGATATTGAGGTCATAGTAGAGACTTCTTCTAAGATTGAGTATCTTTTCTCTGAGTTCGGGCGTAAGTTTGAGATTAGGGGGGTCAAAATATCTGTTTTTCATCGGGATTCCTCCTTCTTTAGATATTCAGACTTCTTAAGAAGAAGGCTATCATATATGTGACATTTCAAATTAGTAATATCCTGTGACATTTTAAAATAGTAACCACAGATATTGCATTTTGAGTGGACATGTTATATAAAAACTTTTAGGGACCTAGCTTTTGGATAATGAAGTGACACGGTTCTTTTAATTCAGGAGGAGGTCAAAATGAAAATTTCCAGTACTACACTATTAGCGATCTTGGCAATGATGTTGTGTGGATGTGATTGGTATGATAGCTTATTACAAGATGAAAATGAGAAGTGCAAAAAGTTTAACTCTCTTAAAGCCTCACAAGGAGACTTTGACGATCAAATATTATTATCATGGACTTTACCGTGTGACGATATGTATTATATGGATATTTATCGCTCGGACAAACCAGATAAAGATTTTGTTCACGTTCATCACATAGAAAAGGACACACTGACTTACAGATTAGATTACATCTATTATGACAACGGATTATGTTCAGCCATCTACAGTGGTTACTGTAATGTCAAATTTGAATCTAAGAAAAAATACTACTATTATATAGTTACTACCCCATATTTGGACACTGAAAATATTGGTGAGGTAAAGAGCAATATAGCCGAAGGCTGGGTAAGATAGATCAACAAACCCTATTTTGAATTAACTCATAATAATAATCCAATATTTGGGTAGTAATATTCTTCCAAGAATACTTTTCAGCAAGTCTTCTTCCGTTTTCCCCCAGTCTTCTTCTGAGATTCTCATCTTTGATCAACTTTATTAAGGTTTCTCCAAATACTCGCTCATCAGAGGTATCAATCATAAATCCATTTTCACCATCTTTAAATATAGATGGGAATCCAGCCCCCTTTGTAGAGACGAAAGGTAGACCAGAGGCACAACCTTCAAGTAGGGTAATACCAAAGGAGGCTATTGTGGCTGGGAAACACAGAATATGAGAAGAAGAATAATATTCGGGTCTGCCACCATTTAGGGCACCTGTAAATATTACATCCGTCTTTAATCTTGCAGGTACCATCTCCTCATAAATCTTTCTAAGAGGTCCATCTCCAATAGCTATAACTCTAACATTTTCATAACCCTTTTCTCTCACATAAAAGAAGGCCTTGAGGAGTCTATCTAGACCGTTTCTCGGCTCCATTCTACCAACAAAGAGTAGGTTGATCTTGTTGTCGTTTAGCGATTGTATTTTAGGGACAAAAGGTGAGAACATCTCTGTGTCTACGCCATTTGGAATAATCCTAAACTCCTTTGTGGGATTTAGGTAGTTCTTTATTGTTGTAATGGCCGTTTCTGAGACTGCGATCAGCCCATCGAGCCTGTCTATTCCCATTTTAAGCAGTGGTTTGAAGATCGTAAAGAATATGGACCTGTCAAAATTGGTATGAAATGTACCAATCGTTAATGTATTTGATTTGGAAAGCGCTAATATGGGAAGGACTGGATGAAGTGGTGAGTGAATATGTAAAACATCATACCTCTCATGATTAAGAATATCCTTTACTTTTGATGAGATATTTGGTGCAAGACTTACCCTACCAATCGAGTTATTGGATATTATCGGTAGTGAATAGCCGACCCTTATTACCTTAACACCTTTATTGTATACATCATAGCTAAGATCGGCACCTATTACGTTAGATGTGATTATGTGGACAACGTGACCTCTCGATGCAACCTCTTTCGAAAAGTGGTAGACATGCTCCTGTATACCCCCCAGTGTAGGATAGTAATATTCGGTAACAATTCCTATTTTTAATGGTCTGCCCACCATAGCTCATTAAAGAGTTACCTGTCTCTCTCAATCTCCCACACTCGGGCATTAATAAATGTAATAATTATGGCTCCCACGAGAACACTATTGTATGGCAAGACCGAAAGCTTCCAGAGCCTCTTTTTTAATTCTGGTGAACTCAGTTTTACTAATTTCTTTATCATAATTGACTCCTCAATTGCCTTCTTTATTATTGTCGATACCCTTTAACTTGTTATAAGTATAAAAGAATCTCCTTATGGCTGTAGTGTTTGAGAATATAGCAATAATCAACAGTGCTATCACCATTAAATGGTAGATTGGCTTGACTGCCCCCGGCTCTAAAACAGTAGCTACTATCGGGGATAAGACGGCTCCAAAACCAGTGTAGACTATTCTCTCAGGTCTTTGCATGTTTCCAATTTTACAATCTATGTTTAGGGCCTCTGCCCTCGCCCTGGTGTAGCTGACCATCAAAGACCCTGCTATTGCAAAGTAAACCAGATATGCAACGGGCGTACCATTATAGTATGAGGCAAGACCTGCGAATGTGAATATCTCTGTAAACCTATCCACGTTAGAGTCCAAAAACGCCCCAGACTTCTTAGTAGTCTTGAGAGCTCGCGCAACAGCCCCATCAAGTATATCACAGGTTCCACCAGCAAATATCAACCACCCAGCAAGTGCAAACCACCCATAATGAAATGCGAGCCCAGCTCCTATCCCAAAAAATAGGGATACAACAGTAATTATGTCAGGAGAAAGACGAGCATTTACAAATATTTTTTGAATTGGATTAACCACCAACCAAAACCAATATTCCATAAAAAATCTCCCCAAAAACACCGACTCACCTTTCTCAGAGATTCTCTTAGTATCAGGCATGCCGTAGACTATCGTCCTTACATAAAACGCTATTAGCATTACTAAAAAGAATGTAGCAATCACAGTAAAAGGTAAAATTGTCATATAAAATACTTCCATAGGCACTAAAACTCTCCTCTCTACCTTAATAGACAAAATGAAGATATGCAAATCCCGTTCCCAAAATAATTTTACATGATTTCAATTGGTTACAAATTAATTATGTGTTTACCGTGTGGGAATTTGATCAACAGTGTGAAAAATTTCACACTTATTTAGGAGACTTAATAAAGAGTATTACCCTTATTTCAAAACCTGTCAAAAAACTCTTCCGGAGCACCATCCAAAAAAGCTTCTCGCTTTGTCAGTCGACATTTTACTACTCCAAAGCCTTTTGACAAAACACCTTTTACACACTGCTAAAAAGCTGTTTGTATCATATCGCCATTAAATTGTTCATTTATGGTAAAGAGACTCTATTTTAATTTCAAAAAACCAGATTTTTGAATTGAAGCAACGTAACTTACCTCTCCAAGTAGAGTAAGGTTGTCTTCCCTTGATACTTACAAGCCCTGTACTTGTTATTGTGTGTTGTTTGGGAAGATCGAGATTCAATTATTATTTAGATGAAGAATTAAAACATCGTTAGGTTTTAGGTTGTTTATTTACAATTTTGTCTTAAATTCACTCTTTGGATTTTATAGCCTCTCCTTAAACTAATCCCTCTACTTTACTTTTGTTAATATCGATACATCCTACTTGCAAGTGGTGTATACCTATGTTAAGGATATATTAGCTGATTATTATCCAGAACCAGTAATGAATATGATTTTTTTATGAATAAGATCTACATTTGTCACATAAGTGCTCGGAGAATAAAATATGTCCAGTCGTTTGGTAGAGATATTCGAAGAGACAGAACTCGTAGAAAAGATTAAAAGGCGTTTACCTTACTTGTTCCAACTAGCAGAATTAGAGAATTCAAGAGCGGGCAAAGTAGGAATGGAGGTCGGTTCAGTTCGCGAACGAATCATAGTCGCTTTGCTCATATATAAATTTGGTAAGGAAAATGTAGAGACAGAGATTCCAATTACGGCACCAGAAATAGATGCAAAATTGTTTGGAGAACCAGTATCTATAAAGACAATCACAGGTAAAAATCTTAGTGGAGTCAAACTTATATGGACCGTTGATCCACAAAAAGCGAAAGAATTTAGTGAAAGTTACTATCCCCGTTGTGATCTCTTACTCGTTCAAATCAATTGGAATGATATTGGAGGATTTTATTATATCCCGTTGGAGGTTCAAATGAAGATTTTTACTGAAATGGGTAGAGAGGTCTATATTAAACTCCCAAAACCTAAAACGAATCCTAGGGGTGTTGAAATTACTAAGGAGGCATTGTCGAATTTGATCAAGGATAGGATGTCTAGAAGGATTGAGATAAAGTGGGAACAAAAAGATATTGAATTCAGTCCCTATAAAAGATGGGTTGATCTATGGAGGGAGGACTAAATGAAAAGAATTGGTAAAAAGAATAAAACTAAAACAAGTGTATTTGGTTCTCCGGGGAGAATTAACCATGATTCTACCCCATTTTATACGAGCAGACTATACGAGGATCTACCAAAAGAAGAATTTGCACAATATACAGAAAACCCAATCCCCTCCTGTTGTCTTGATAGAGTTTTTTGTAAATCAGGCGAAAAGATGGAAGAGTTACCTGACAATAGCATTCATCTAATGGTTACTTCACCACCCTACAATGTGGGGAAGGAATATGATAAGGATCTTACTCTAGATGAATACAGGATGTTTTTGAAAAGGGTATGGGGCGAAGTAAAAAGAGTCCTTGTCCCGGGTGGAAGGGCTTGTATCAACATTGCCAACCTTGGGAGGAAACCCTATATTCCACTCCATACCTTAATTATAAATGATATGCTTGATTTAGGGTTTTTAATGAGAGGCGAGATCATTTGGAATAAAGCCTCTAGTGGAAGTTCTTCAACGGCGTGGGGGAGCTGGCTTTCGGCTAAAAATCCGACACTGAGGGATATTCACGAATATATTCTGGTCTTTTCTAAAGGGACATTTTCTAGAGAAGATCTCGGTAGAAAAAGCACGATTACCAAAGAGGAATTTCTTGTATTTACTAAAAGCGTGTGGACATTTGCTGCAGAGCCAGCAACAAAAGTTGGACATCCTGCACCATTTCCAGTAGAATTACCATATAGATTAATTCAACTCTATACCTTTGAGAATGATGTAGTTTTAGACCCATTTATGGGGAGTGGACAGACTGCAATCGCATCAATTAAGGCAAAGCGACATTATGTTGGATATGAAATAAATGAAGAATATGTAAAATTGGCAGAGAGGCGCATTAAAGAATTTTCACTAAAATTTAATTACCCAACCTTGTTTGGAAAGGCTGATTGTTAAATAAGTTCAGAGCAAGTCATAAGAACTATATGGTGCTATATAAAAGTATGTCATTAGAATTTACCTGCAGTGATTAAACAACACATAAACGTATACAATGATGCTACGTTTCCGAGAAGCATAACAACAAATCTTTGTCTACTATTTGCATACTTACTATCCATTCTCCCACTCACAAAACAAACAACCTTATCTACCGCACCCTCGCAATGAAATACTCCATAAACCTCTCCATACCATCTGTAGTGTATATCATCTCTGAACACCTTAAATAACTCACAATATCCTCAAGCCCCGCCTCACAAACTAAATACAATTTCCCTAAAGGCTCTTCCTTACACCTAAGTCTATCAACCACCTCATTCTTCACCCTCGCAGTCTTTTCATCCTTGATGCTCATATAAATAGACATCTATGAAAAGACAACAAAAATTCTCTGGGAGGTTCCACCGTTCTTAATGCTTCTCCTTTATCTCTTCGATTTGTTCTACAGAATAAAAAAGGTTCATAGACTGGGGTAAAGCCCTTATCTCGGTCGGA
>JAOAFA010000014.1 GCA_026416535.1 Deltaproteobacteria bacterium | reverse complement strand
GATATATTCCCTTTAAAAAGAGATTGAGGTCCTTCGGTATCTGGCATGCTTTGAAGGGTCCTACGGAGCCTGAGAGATTGAGATTAGCCTTTTCAGAACTCGGTCCTACCTTTATAAAGCTTGCCCAACTTCTTGCCTCTCGACCAGATCTGATAACTCAGAGGTTTGCCGATGAATTTAAAAAATTACAAGACGAGGTAGATCCCTTCGATTTTAGGGAGGCTCAAAGGATTATAGAAGAAGAGCTAAAAAAACCTTTAAAGGATGTTTTTTTGAGCTTCGAACCTGTTCCAATAGCTGCTGCTTCCATTGCCCAGGTTCACGGGGCTGTTTTGTTAGATGGCAGGGAAGTAGTAGTGAAGGTTCAGAGACCCCGAATTAGAGAGATAATTGAGTCAGACCTTACTATATTAAGCACAATAGCAAGACTTCTCTTAAAATATGTTCCAGAAAGCAGATTCTTCAATCCAATAGGTATAGTTGAAGAGTTTTCAAAGACAGTCAATAAAGAACTCGATTTTATAATGGAATCCAGAAACTGCATAAAGATCAGGAACGATTTTTTGAAAGACCCCCATGTATATGTTCCCAATGTTTATACAGAGTTGACTACGGAGAGAATTTTAGTAATGGAGAGAGTATCGGGTGTAAGAATCGATGACATTGAGGCAATTGACAGAATGGGATTAAATAGAGCCAAGCTTGCAAAGATTTGTATTGATGTCTATTTCAGACAGATACTCGAAAATGGATTTTTTCATGCTGATCCCCATCCCGGTAACATCTTAGTACGAGCTGATGGTGTTATCTGTTTTTTAGATTTTGGTATTATGGGAAGGGTTTCAGATGAACTTAAGGAGGCTATGGCTAATATATTTATAGCAATAATAGAGAAGGACTATGATAGCCTTATTAATCAGTATATTGAATTAGGTATAGTACCTGACGATATAGATACGGAATCTTTTAAGAGGGATTTTAAAACAGATATTAGAGATATTTTAGAGCCCCTCTATGGACTTAGAATACAACAAATAAACTTTGCTCAATATTTCGAGACATTAATCCGTTTAGCTACAAAATATAATCTAAAAATCCCATCGGATCTATTGTTAGTAGATAAAACTCTATTGATTCTTGAAAATTTGGCAAGACAGCTTTATCCAGATCTCGACTTAGTTGCTGAGGCTCAACCCTATGCTTCTAAAATAGCTATAAAGGAGATTAGCCCACCACGCCTTTATCAAAAGGCTAAGAGGAACCTATCTGATGCGAGCGACTTCATCTTTTTCTTGCCGAAGAGCATGACAAAACTTTTAAAAAAGGCCCTTAAGGATGATGTCCAGGTAAAGATGTTCCATGTCAATCTTCCTGAATTTATAAAAGACATGGATAAAGCAAGTAATCGGATTGCCTTCGCCATGGTTGTTAGTTCTATCATTCTTAGTTCGGCAATAATGCATGCTGCAGGAGTAGAGCCACGGATATATGGATTTTCATTTTTAGGACTGATTGCCTTTGGAGTTGCTTCATTACTCGGGCTTTGGTTAATAATATCGATTATTCGTTCAGGGAGACTCTGAAATTATGAAGATCGACAGTCACTCCTTTGGCAATATTTCAATGGGAGGGAAGATCTACACAACCGATCTTATTATTAGTCCAGCCAAGATTATTAATCCCTGGTGGCGTCAAGAGGGTCATTTACTACAAATGGTTGACCTCAGAGAAATTATTGAGGAATCCTTCGATCTTTTGATAATAGGGATAGGCTACTATGGTAGAATGAAAGTGTCTGAAAAAATTCTTCATGACCTCCAAAAAAGAGGAATAGATATACGAATCGAATTAACTCCAAAGGCAATTGATCTTTTCAACAAGGTATCTGACTATAGAAAGACAGTCCTCTGTCTCCATCTTAGCTGTTAATCTATGACCTCAATGACAATTTTCCCTTACTTCATCAATTAAAGTCATCTTTATTTTTTTCTTTGTAACGGATGTTCCCCTATAAAAAAGATGATTTTATTGCTATAACTTATTGAAGTTATTCAGTTTTTCTGTGTGATGTGAGTTTTCTCTTAGTGGTTACTTTTATTCCTCTATGGGGTAGAGCCTTCGGCATTCTCACCTTTAATGCTTCAAGTAGCCTTTTAATTGATTCCCTCGGTGTCGGTATCTCATTTATTACTACTCCATCTGACATCGTTATCTCATTGGCACATAATGTAGTAAGTTCTTTTATCCCTTCCTCCACCGTTATATCTAAACTCTTCCAACTCTTCTGTAAATACTGTAT
>JAOAFA010000117.1 GCA_026416535.1 Deltaproteobacteria bacterium | reverse complement strand
TGGCTCCCCGGGCAGGACTCGAACCTGCAACCTTGCGGTTAACAGCCGCTTGCTCCACCATTGAGCTACCGAGGAGCAATAGAGCAATCTATATAGGTCAAAGAATCATTAGAGTCAAGTATTTTTTGAAATCTTGTGGTTACTATTTTAAAATGTCACAGGATATTACTAATTTGAAGTGCCACATATATGAATAGCCTTTTTCTTGAGAAGTTTAAATCTCTAAGAAGGAGGTATGATGATGAAAAACAGGTATTTTAGCCCTTCTAATCTCGAACTTATACCTGAACTCAAAGAAAAGATACTCAATCTTAGAAGAAGTCTCTACTATGACCTTAATATCCTCCACTTTAAGGATAAATTGGAGGAAGAACATAACATAAATCTTACTCTACCCATTCTAAAATCCCTTACATAATTTATTCAAATCTTGATAACTACTACTATCATACGTACCTTACCTCAAACTCAACTCTTAATTAAGTAACTAAATCAAAAATATTCTCCCCCAAAGGTTAATATAGTCTAACAATCTGTGTCCTATTTGTTCTATCTAAGTCTCAAAGGAGTAAGCCCACACATGTCCTTTACCACACCTACTTTAAAATCCTTTCTGAATAATCCCCAAGTAAGAATATCTAAGATCTTCCCAATGCCTTTTCACTGCTTTTTTGTCTTCCCATAGCTGCGTGAGCTGCTATACATCCTACCAATTCCATAGCTTCCCTTAGTTGAACAAGTGTAGGATCATTTAAGGCAGATAGCAACTGCGTACTTGTGTTGTTGGGTTACAAACAAGACCTTCTTTATTACTAATCTCCTCACTTCATATGACAAGAGATATATTTATGCCCTGTGTGACAATCTTCGCTTCAATATTTCAATTGACCTTGTTTGATTTTAGCTTTAATACTTTTTTAGGTCCTAGCAATACTAAGTATTTTGCAGTTGGGTGTCTAAGGAATGTGGAATTTTAATTTTGTAGAGTTTTTGAAGGCTTTTATCTTTTTATTGATTTTACCTGTAAACTAATATAATACTCACATTTTGTGAGACGAGAGAGATTAATAATTTATATATTGCTTTTGTTGCTCTTTTCTTATTGTAAGTGCGGTTCAGAAAGATCGAATTCAGAGGGGAAAAAAGAGGCTGATAAAAGGTCGCTTGATATTAAGATGTTTGATAGGAATAAGGAAGTTCAAAAAATGGTATTTGAGACAAGGTTTTCTGACGTGGCACGCAGATTTGGAGATGTAATATTTGAACAAAAATATACACTTGAGATTTCTTCTGAGAAGCAAAAGTTAGAACTTTCAAATACAGATCTTTTAGAGCATGCAAAAAATGGAGACTATCACATAAAGGTTGAAAATAGCGCTGGTAAAATGTTGGAGGCATACTATATTGATGGTAAGTTATATGTGAGTATGGATGGGAAGAGATTCTTTCTACATGCGGATGACCTTGTTGAAGCAAGGGCAAGGAAAGAGAGTGTATATGCACAGGCGAACTCGTTTTTAAAAACTTATTCTGACTTTATAAAGTTTGTATATGATGGGGATGAGGAGAGGGATGGGGTGAGATTTTTAAGATTTAAAACAGAACTTTCCTCAGAAAATAGCAAAAAAGAAGTCGGTAGAACCTTTAATTTGGAAGAGATCAGCGGTCATGTTCTCATAGATAATCGTTCGGGAGGTATCGTTGGGGTAGATTTAAGGGGGAAGATTAAGTATCAAAAAGATGCCAAGATTGCGATTTCAAAGTTTTTTATTAAATCCTCAATAAAAAAATCACAAAAACCACTGACATTTAGGATCCCTGAGCTTGGGGCTGAACCACAAAAACTGAGGATAGAAAAAGATTTGTTACAGAGACTAGAGAAAATGGAGGAGAAGATTGAGACAGAAAAAGAAGAAGACTCCGAAATCTCTGAGTGAGAAAGAGAAGCTTTCCTTTTTAAGAAATATTACAGCTGCAGCTTTGTCAAAAAATGCACAGGATATCGTCTTATTAGATGTCCAAGATGTAGTTTCATATACCAATTATATAATGATTTGCACTGGTAACTCCGATAGACAGATATGTGCAATAGCAGATGAAATAAACAAAGAGGCATTAAAATATGGCGAGAAGCCGTATTCTATTGAAGGCTATGAGCGTGGCTATTGGGTAATTGTAGATTTCATTGATACAGTAGTTCATATATTTCAAAGGGAACCAAGAGAATTCTATAACCTCGAAGGATTGTTTGCAGAGGCTAAAAGAATAGAATTGGACATCAAAAATCAAAGGAAGCAAAAATAGTGAAAATAAAGGTCATTTCTTTTGAAAAAAACAATCATTCTCCATTTGAAATGGTCATAAGAAACTACAAATTACAAATGTCAACAAGGTTTGCTATTGAAGAAAGATTTATTAGAAGAGGAGATTCAACTAATGAAAAACTCCAGGAACTACTATCTACCTATAAAAATTCTTTTATTTGCATCTTGGATGTGTATGGTAAAACAATGAACACACGCGAATTTACACAAACCTTGTTGGACATAGAAAAAGCAGGTAAGACAGTTGTATTTGTAATTGGTCCTGAAACAGGCTTCGAAAAGCCAATAAAATATAATTTTAATTTACTATTGTCCCTTTCAAAAATGACTTTCTCCCATCGCATAGCAAGATTGTTATTATTTGAGCAGATTTATAGGACATATTGTTACATAACAAACCATCCTTATAATAAGTAAAAATAGAATCATTATATGTTTTCTTTTTCTTTGGCTCTTCAGTAAATCATCATCTCTTGGATGGCTTAAATTTATCTTCCTACGTTGTATAGTTTAATGCCGGCCAGAGAAGTCAAGTGAGAAAAATTAAAAAAGTGGGTAATAAATTCAAAGGTGCATGGACACCATATAAGCATCGGTTATCTTATAGCTTTTAATTTAATATGGGTCCCAACATATGTGTGGTTTAAAAGTCGTTATTCATTTTCATTTAGGCCATATAAATAGAAAATTGTGGGTTAATACTTTGATTTCACGGATATTTTTAATGTTATGACCTACACACTATGTTGGTAATACCTAAAACATCCTACGTGAGTTTTTTGTGAGGAGGGTCTTGACATAATCGGAGACAGTGATTACTTTTGCATCGCTAATTTATTTGAGATTTGTAGATGTCAGGTTTTATTAATACTTATTTAAGGAGGTAAGAAGATGAAGATCAGACCTTTGCATGACAGAGTTTTAGTAAAGAGGCTCTCCGAAGAGGAGAAGACTAAAGGAGGTATAATTATCCCTGATACAGCCAAAGAAAAACCTATTCAAGGAAAGGTTGTTGCTGTTGGAAATGGTAAGAAGACAGACGATGGCAAGTTAATACCAGTAGATGTTAAAGAAGGGGACACGGTTTTGTTCTCAAAGTATGCGGGCAATGAGATTAAGATTGATGGAGAGGAATATCTGATTCTACAAGAATCAGAGATTCTTGGAATAATTGAAAAGTAAAAAAGGAGGATTAAATATGTCAGCGAAAATGTTAATTTTTGGCGATGATGCAAGTCAAGAGTTATTAAAAGGTGTTACAATCCTTACAGAAGCAGTAAGGAGTACACTTGGTCCAAGAGGTAGAAATGTAATCATAGACAAATCCTTTGGTTCGCCCGTTGTGACAAAGGACGGTGTGACTGTTGCAAAAGAAATAGAGTTGGAGAACAAATGGCAAAACATGGGAGCTCAGATGGTGAAGGAGGTCGCTTCCAAGACAAGCGATGTTGCTGGTGATGGGACAACGACGGCAACTGTACTAGCTTATGCCATTTACAAAGAAGGATTAAAGTATGTTGCAGCTGGTCACAATCCGATGGATATTAAAAGGGGGATCGACAAGGGTGTAGAAATTGTTGTGGAAGAACTCAAGAAGATGAGTAAAGATTGTAGGGACAAAAAAGAGATAAGCCATGTAGGTACTATTTCGGCTAATGGTGATGAGGCGATCGGTAAGATAATTGCTGATGCAATGGATAAAGTAGGGAAAGAGGGTGTAATAACCGTGGAGGAGGCAAAGGGTATTGAAACGGTCCTTGAGCACGTAGAAGGTATGCAGTTTGACAGAGGATATATATCCCCGTATTTCGTTACCAATCCAGAAAAAATGGAGGCTGTTCTCGAAGAACCATACATACTTATCCATGAAAAGAAGCTTTCAGCGATGAAAGACCTTATCCCAATACTGGAGGCAGTTGCTAGATCAGGTAAACCATTGCTAATTATTGCGGAGGATGTAGAGGGAGAGGCTCTAGCTACATTGGTTGTTAATAAGCTCAGAGGTACATTGCAGTGCTGTGCTGTCAAGGCCCCTGGTTTCGGCGATAGGAGAAAGGCAATGCTTGAAGATATAGCCATTCTCACTGGCGGAAAGATGATTGCTGAAGAACTCGGTATTCAACTTGAAAAACTAACATTAAATGATCTTGGCAAGGCAAAGAAGGTTATTGTTGATAAGGAAAATACTACTATTGTAGAGGGTGCTGGTAAGACATCGGAAATAAAGGGTAGGATAGAGACAATTAAGGCACAAATTAAAGAGACTACCTCTGATTACGATAGAGAGAAGCTCCAAGAAAGGTTGGCAAAGCTCTCGGGCGGAGTGGCGGTCATTAGAGTTGGGGCAGTAACTGAGTCCGAGATGAAGGAGAAGAAGGCAAGAGTAGAAGATGCCCTTCATGCAACAAGGGCAGCTGTAGAGGAAGGGATTGTGCCAGGAGGTGGTGTTGCTCTGCTGAGATGTCAGAAGGCACTTGATAAGGCAAAGGTGCCAGAAGAACAGAAGGTAGGTCTACAGATCCTAAAGAGGGCATTAGAGGAGCCTATGAGGTGGATAGCTAATAACGCTGGTCTTGACGGTACTATAGTTGTTGAAGAGGTTAAGAAACACGAAGGTAATTATGGATACAATGCCCAAACTGAAAAATATACTGATCTTGTTGAAGATGGTGTGATCGATCCAACAAAGGTTGTGAGAATAGCACTACAGAATGCGGCTTCCGTCTCTGGGTTGATGCTTACAACCACCTGTATGATTACTGAAAAACCAGAGAAAAAGGAATCCAAAATGCCTGGTGGAATGCCCGGAGGTGGATACGGCGGGTATGATGAATATTAATTAAATTTATCAGAGCATTAGATAACAAAGAATATCTCAAAAGGCAGGTGTTAATACCTGCCTTTTTTGCATAAACGTTTATACAAATATACAATAAACTCCTGATATTATGCTAACAGATATAAATTGTGTGGTGGCGCTATATACAATTGTTTCCTTCCTTTGCTTAAATCTATCCTCTTGAGATTCTTACTTTTTTAGGGGTGTCAACTACTTATCAAGGGTTTCTATAATTCAATCTGAAATCCCTACTAATTCTTCCCAGCATTTATCTGTATTGAAGTTTTTGCAATCCAATTTCTTTACACACTCTGCCATGTCAGAATAGAACTTTGTGCTCATACACTCATCTGATGCTTGTTCTTCTTCCTCTTCTACACAGGCATTATAGTCCCCTCCAGTATAGGTTTTGCATTCATTTACAACTTTTTCACAGTATGCTTTTGAAAATGCAGAAGAATCAACCTTAGAACAACTCTTCTCAAGCTCATCTCCACATTTGCTGAAGTCTTCACACTTTTCCATCTTTTGACACTCAATCAATTTGCTAATATAAGAGTCTTGGAAATACTTTTTTTCAGTCATATTATTGCAAAATGTCTTGCAGCTGGTTATGTCATCTTTACTTTCACATTCAGAAAGTTTCTTACATATCTTGTCGCAATCTACCTTTTGCTTATCTGAAGAGTCATCACAGGAATAAAGTGTAAAGGCAAAGGCGAAAATTAAAAATAAGGCTAAATGTGGAAAGTAATTGCTGTTCATACTTTTTACCTCCTAATTAGTTATAAAATCTTAAAATATCATTGCTGAACTAATTGTCAAGCTAAAACATTGCTTGTTATTATTCGGAGGGTGCTTCTCGTCGTTTTTAATGAAATCAGCCCGATTGGACTAAAATACTTTTTATTAATTTCAGAGGATCTTATGATGGATTATGAAACCATTTGTTCTTGATTTAATCTAAAGTATGGAATAATTGGTTAATTGCCAATTAATGAGGAGGTATTATGAAGAAATACAAATGTAATGTATGTGGTTATGTCTATGACCCGTCGAAGGGTGATCCCGAAAACGGGGTAAAGCCGGGTACTCCATTTGAACAGATTCCTGATGACTGGGTTTGCCCTGTTTGTGGTGCAGGTAAAGACATGTTTGAGGTTGAGGGATAAATATGGCAGCGATAAGGATTACTGACAAAATATTTCTTGTGGGGGCAATAGACTGGGACAGGAGGCTTTTTGATGAACTGATTCCGCTTCCCGTTGGGACTTCATATAATTCCTATCTTATAAGAGGTGTGGAAAAAAATGTTTTGATAGATACTGTTGACCCTTCAAAGGCGGACGAATTTTTCGAAAACCTTGAAGAGCTTGGTATTAAGAATATTGACTACATTGTATGCCAACATGCAGAACAAGACCATTCAGGATCTATACCTCATGTGCTAAAAAGATATCCGATGGCAAAGGTTGTAACAAACAATAAGTGTAAAGAATTGCTTATCGATCATTTAGGACTAACTGAGGAGGATTTTTTGATAATCAAGGATGAAGAAGAATTTGAAGTAGGAGATATAAGACTAAAATTTATCTTTGCACCGTGGGTTCATTGGCCTGAGACAATGCTAACTTATTATGCTGATGAGAAGACATTGTTTACATGTGATATGTTTGGTTCCCACTTGGCTACTCCTTATCTCTACTCCGATGAAGATGATAGATTTAAACTTTCGGCAAAGAGATATTATGCTGAGATAATGCTACCTTTTCGTAGCAATATCAGAAAGCATTTAGAAAAGGTTAGTTCATATTCAATTGATTATATCCTTCCTAGTCATGGTCCAGTTCATCGCAAGCCTGAAATCATATTGGATTATTATAAGGATTGGTCATCGGATATCACAAAGCCTCTTGTTATTATACCTTACGTCTCTATGCATGATAGTACAGAAGGGATGGTAAAATTTCTTTTATCTGAGCTCGTTAAGAAAGGTGTGGAAGCTATTCCATTGAATCTTTCTGATGTAGATTTTGGAGAGTTTGCTATGTATTTGGTGGATGCCTCCGTGGTTATTATAGGAGCACCTACAGTTCTATCAGGGCCTCATCCTACTGTAGCTTATGCTGTTATGCTTATGAATGCGCTTAGAACTCCATCAAAAGGTATAGGATTTATAGGTTCTTATGGATGGGGAGGAAAAACGGAGGAGATCCTAAAAGGTCTCCTTAGTGGTTTGCGGTATCGCGATTTAGGATCTGTCTTTATTAGAGGTTCTCTGAAAGAAGAAGAGAAGAAAAGACTATCAGCACTTTCTGATACAGTTGTTAGTTTTTTAAAAGAGTATAAGTAACCAAACTTTACTAATACAAGGAGGATTTTTTATGTCAATATTGATTGATAAAAGAGACATCATAAATATAGCAGTTAAAATTGAAGAAAATGGGGAAAAATTTTATAGAGAGGCTGCAGAGAAGGTAGCTTCTTCTGAGATAAAAGAGTTATTAACGGTGTTAGCAAAGGATGAAGTAAAACATAAAGAGATTTTTATGAACATGCTAAAGGACCTGAACATATCAACTGATGGATTAACTACTGAATATCAAAACTATCTAAAAGCATATACTGAAAGACTTATTTTTCAAACTAGTCCCAGTGACTTTTTAGAGAAGATGAAAAATTTTGATCAGTTGTGGGCTTTGGAGTTTGCCATCCAGAGGGAGCTCGATTCTATACTATACTATTATGAACTTAAAAACATAGTTAGGACCACTGAACACTCCTTAATTGATAAGATAGTAGCTGAAGAGAGATTGCATTTTGAGAAACTTTCAAAAATTAGAAACATCTTATCAAATTAGGCAGAACTTACTTGCTTAATGTCTTAAGGAGGTTTGTTTTATGTTATCAAGAATACTTGAAGAAGAGTTAAATAAACAGGTTAATGAAGAATTGTTTTCAGCGTATGTTTATTTTGCTATGTCTGCTTATTTTGACTCAGAGAACTGGAAAGGCTTTGCAAAGTGGTTGAGAATTCAGGCGCTTGAAGAGCTTACACACGCTGATAAATTCTATAATTTTATTATTGATAGAGGAGGGAAGGTAGAATTACTCCCTGTAGAAAAGCCACCTAAGGATTGGAAGAATGCATTGGAAGCCTTCGAGGAAGGTCTAAGACATGAACAGCATATTACTCAGAGGATAAATCATCTGATGGACATTGCAGTTAAAGAGCGAGATTATGCCACCCAGAGTATGCTAAAATGGTTTGTGGATGAGCAGGTCGAAGAGGAGGCAAACTTTTCAGAGATAGTAGCAAAACTCAGGCTGGCTGAAGATTCGCCTAGGGCATTATTTTATCTAGATCATGAACTTGGGAAGAGAGATAAATCCTGATTATTGTTTGTACTAAGTGGCTCTGGAAAAATAAGATTCGCGGTAATAATTGATTTCTTGTTGCTATTCCTAGGTAAACATATTCTATCCGTTTCAACATAGCAAAAGTTATGCTAAGCAATCCATGTCGCCTCCGAGAAAAATGTAATACACATTTTCCTTCTTTTTTTACATCTCTTCTAAGTTAAGCCTTAGCTTTATTCTAGTATTTGAGTATATTTCTATTCATCCTAAAGTCTTTAGGCACGATCTTTTAAGATTGTGGATTAGTTGATAATAAATATAAAAGTTCAAAAGAGGTATGTTATAAATTTTCATTTTTTGTTTGACAATGATCTGTTATTGTCTTATAGAACTCACGTCTCTGTGACGGGAAGTCTGTGGGAATCAGACACGGTCCCGCCGCCACTGTGATAGGGGCAGCGGTTCTTTTCCTGTCACTGTGTAATACATGGGAAGGCAGGAAGATTTCTTAACGCCCCTTAAGTCAGGAGACCGACAGAGACATTGGCACTTAATCTCTTCGAGCGAGGGAGATGGTGAGAAGTTTCCGATTTTATATCTTTGCCATTATATTATTTCCTCAAACAATCGGGGGATATGAATATAAAACCGAGGTTAAATCATATAAGGCCATAGATGATAATCCATCTGGGTTTGTTGAAGTCATAGAGTTGAATGAGGATCCAACAAAGTCAACCGACATAGCAGAGGTTTTAAGGGAAGTAAGTGGGGTTCAAGTTAATAGGATAGGTGGTATAGACTCATTTTCAACTGTAATGATAAGAGGGGCCTCCTCGAATAGTGTAGATATCTTTATTAATGGTGTAAAGATCAATAATCTGCTGTTAAGTTCTTATAATCTGTCTATTTTACCAGATGAGGTATTTGAAAGGATAGAAATATATAGAAGTTTTACCCCGGCAAGACTTGGATTTTCAAATACAGGTGGCTCTATAAATATTGTAACTAAAAAAGGACGTGAAGAATCTTACGGTGCAAAACTAACTTATGGTTCCTTTAACACCTTTGAATCAGGAGTATTTATTTCCACTGGGAACAATAGTTCAGGTTATTTATTAACACTATATTCGCGTCATACAGATGGCGATTTTGAATTTTTAAATCGTAATGGGACATTTGAAAATAAAGAGGACGATATAATAACAAAACGAAAAAATAATCATAAAAATGAATATGCAATCTCAATGACGGCGACATCTAAGATATCAGATTTTTCTAAGCTAAACATCTCTATTATCCCTTTTTTTGCTAACGGGGGTATAGCAGGACCAGAAAATGTTGAAACTAAGAATGCATCATTTAGCTCTCTAACTAATCTATTCTTACTCGAAAACCACATCCGTTTAAGGTCATTTTTTCATGAGTGTGTTGTGGGATACTCAAATCTGTATTCGAGAACGAAGATGAATGATGAAATGGGCGAGTTAAACATGCTTCTAGCGGATATTACTACAACGGGAACAATAAAAGATAACTTCTATATTATCTCAGATTTTGACTTATATAGGAACAATCTGACCTTCAAATTTAGCTATTCAGATGAAGATGTCTTGAGGGTTAGTCTATTAGGCAAAAGTGAAAAATATAAGGGTAATCGAAAAGAATACTCTATTATTATTGAGGATAATTTGGAGGTTATAAATAAAAGATTTTACATTATCCCTTCATTTGGGTTGAAGGGGGTATTTGATAATGTCTCATTTGAATCAAGCTACTTGATGAAAGGGTATAAAGATTTGAGTTCAGATGATATCCTACAAAATTATAGGATTGGGGCGCTATTGAGAATGTCAGACGAATTGATCTTCAAAGCAAATTATTCATTATTTAAACGATATCCTGACATGTATGAACTATTTGGAGATGGTATATACATATTTCCTAATCCTCTATTAAAACCAGAGGAAGGTGAACTTCTGGATGTGGGTTTGGAATTGGACGTTAAGGGGCACCTGTTGAAATTTGCTGTCTTCAATAATAATTATGCTAACTTGATTAACTTCTGGCAAAATTCTCAAAAGACAATCAAATCCGAAAATATATCTAAAGCTAGTATATATGGTACTGAGCTTCACATAAGACCTTACATTCGAAAAAGTATCATCAGTGAGGTGTCTTATACTCATCAGGAACCTATTAATAAGTCTGATATCCCTTCTTTTAAAAATAAGATATTGCCATTTAGATATACTGACAGTCTGTTTGTTAGGTTAGGGTTTGATATATTCACCTTGAAGTTTGTCTATGAGTTTAGTTATTCATCCCAAAACTATTTTGATGCGGCAAATTTCCTTCCTAAAGGAGGGGTACCAGAAAGGAATATTCATAATATTGGTTTGACCTATTTATACTCTGATTATGATCTAACATTAGGTTTTCACATTAGGAACATCACTGATGTTAGGATTGAGGATATAGCCGGCTATCCGCTTCCTGGCAGGATGTTCTTTTTAGGAATTAGTAAATTATTCAAACCACAAAAAGGAGGTCCAACATGAAAAAGACTAGTTTGCTGGTATTGTTTTTTATTTTGCTCGTGTTTGCTTGTTCTGATGGAGAGGACGGTAGTCCACTTCAGGACGTATTACACGACGTGTTAGGAGATGTGTCCCTTACTGATATTACTGCTGGTAGCGAGGATTATGCATTTATAGTTAATGCGGCTCCTGATTACAAGAGTGCCACATATTCTGTTATGAAAATTGCCGATAGATCTGTATCTAAAGATAAAGATGTTATACACACAGATGCAGTAGCAAAAGTATTTAATAATATTGTATATGTCGTAAACCGTATGGGTGCAGATAATATTACTGTGATCGATCCTAAAAAGAATTTTTCAATAATTAAACAATTCAGTGTAGGTGCAAACACAAATCCACAAGATGTTGCAATTATTGATAACAAGATGTTTGTAACAAAACAGCTCTCCAATTACATAGATATTTATGAAACTACTAATTACTCTAAGATAGGAAGTATTGATATTTCAAAGTATGCAGATGCTGATGGAAACGCGGAACCTCAGGACATGATAATATATAATGGCAAACTTTATCTTACGGTGTTGAGGCTTGACAAGAAGAATGCTTTTGCTCCGACTGATAAGAGTTATCTTTT
>JAOAFA010000126.1 GCA_026416535.1 Deltaproteobacteria bacterium | reverse complement strand
TCACCATATTATAAAAAATTATAAATCTGACAGGCTCATAAAACCCTAGTCTTCTCGCCCGACAGTTTAGCATTATATGTTACAAAATAGGAAATATATCCAAATTCTTATGGACCAATTCCTCCCTGCATACAACTACAGAGAGTCCCCTTATTAGCACAGCACCTTCCCTCACCACCCCCACCCAACATACAGATAAAAGCTGGGACATCAAAAGATGGATCCTCACAATCAGAACTCTGTGAACAACCATGCGTACATGCCTTCCATTTCTGCTGATTTAGGGGATTTGTAAACTCATAACATGTAAAACCATTTGCCGTATCACAATCCGCGTCTGAATCACATGGATCACACATTATTCCACTACCACCACCAGGCTTACACTGACAACTTCCTCCTATACACTGACCCAGCCCCGCACCACATTGCGCATCACACTCTTGGTCTGTACTACATCCCTTGGGCATACATACATTATTATGACAAATATAAGAGGCGTCTTTACACCACTCCTTACATTCCTGATCTGTCGAACAGACATCACTGCATGTCTTAGACTCCTTACATTCATAATTTACACAGTTATTTGATGGACAATCAGAATTCTGGCAACACTTATTTGGAGCAAGGACACAGTTACCGTCTTTGCAGACCTGGCAATTCGGGTCGCATGCGGGATTACAGACTGGTGGCTCTATACATAAAAATGTCTTCCCTATATCACACTTTGTCTTTCCGTCTGTTCTGTTTTTGCAGTCATCATCACTTGCACATTCCTCACACCTGCTTTCAAACGAGTTGCAATGCCATCCGCAAGGACAGTCATTATCGTTCTGACACATACCATAATCTATACAATACCCATTTTTACAGATTTTATTCGGCTTGCATTTCTCGCTACAATTATCCGTACATTCATTACCACCTACATCCGATAGAATATCCACACCTCCATCACTGGAGACAGTCTTGCATGTATACGTAGTTAAGTCACACTTGTTTCCCAATTTTTTATTTATACAATCTTGATCCTTCAAACAATCAGGAACTTTACAAACCGAACTTACGCACTTCTCACCGGCTGCCTTATCACAATCATTGTCCGACTTACATATATTGCTCTTTGCATCCCTTGTCAATCCTGCATCACCGCCCGTGGCTGAGCTGTCGTCACACGAAATTAAAAACAAAGTAAACAAAAATACAAATCCCAAAAAAATCTTTTTCATAATTAATCCTCCTTTACTCTTATGGACATGTACACCATCCTAATATATTACAGGTGTACCCAAAACACTCGCTATCATCACTACACTGTTTGGTACACTTCTTAGTAGCAACTCCACATGAAAGACCACTCAAAATGCAAACAGGATCAAACAGCTGACTACAGGTAGCACACCAATTTTGTGGGATATCCTCACACTGCTTCTTTACTGGATTACACCACTGAGTATTTGGCTTGCAACTACCATAACATTCATCTACTTTGTATTTACACACAAAAGAACTATCGCAATAATAATTTGACTGACAATGAAGGTCATTGGTACATTCATAACAAATGCCGGAGATAACCTCGCAATGCGGCTTTGATATATCCTTACAATCTGAATCATCCGTACAAGATGTCTTCTCACATTTACCTGACTTACAAACCGTATTTGCACAACAATCAGTATCCTTTTTACAACCATTTACACATTCTGCTACTCCATTATTTACCACACAGATAGAACCACAAAGACATATATGATTAGCACAAGGATCAGAGATATCCAGACCCACATCTACAACCGCTTCAATCCCCACATCAACACCTATGTCCTCCTCCACATCTTCAATAATATCCCGAATCTCCCCTATTGCATCAGGGTAAATACATTTATTAATACTTGGATCACACATCCCAGATTTACAATGAGAATTTTCAATGCATTCTACACAAACTCCCTTATTTGGGTCACAATGGGGGATATTCAAAGGACAATCCAGGTTCTTTTTACATACAAATGCGGCATCATGTCCTTCGTCCCCAATATCAACTAAATATCCGTCTTCTTCTCCGTCAGAAAAAATGTCCTGATTAATATCTAAAGAACTTATATCTCTAATACACTCAAAGCATCTCCCATAAATTAAATCACAGCACATATTTTCGCCACAGTCATCATCCTTTTGGCAGTATGAGCTTTTACATCTACATACACCTTGCTCACATCTCCCATCAAAACAATCTGAATCTTCCCTACAAACTATCCCATCTCTACAGGAGGTAATCTTATCACCGTCCTTTACCATCTTTACATCCTGATCCAATACTGACTTTTCCTCACATCCTGATACCAAAGGCATCCATACACATAACAACACAACTCTCAAGAATGCCTTTCTTAAAAAATACATGAAAAGAATTATACTAAACTTGAGAATTTGTGTCAAACAATTAAAGCCTTACCTTACAAATATCTGACCGTGTTTTCAATCACATCTTTCATGTAAAGAAGTCCCCTTGATGCCGTAAAACCATCTACTATTCTTTCATCGAATGTAATCCTAATAGGCAATATCTCCTTTATAGCCACTCTATCGTTTTCAACCACTGCTTTTTTATATATCTTCCCTATGTTTATAAAAAAAGGGCAATTCCCATATTCATAGAGATGATGAAATACAGCACCAATCCCCAATGATCCTAAGTTTGTAACAAAGACGCTTGAGAAGAATGGATCATCCCTTGTAAAGGACCTTGGAAGAATACAAAAAAAGTCGAGTAAATAAATCATCTTTATGGCTATCATCAGTAGCAACCTAGGAACTTTAGAAAATATCCTAGATTTTTTATCTGCATCCAGATCAACACTTACTCTCGCCTTATTTATTGAGTCATCTACATACTCAACAAATTCATCAAAGCCAATATCGCTTGAAAATCTCAATTTTACCTCTTTCATTGGACTCTCTACAGTCTTTTCTACCTTCATTGAAAAAGCAATACTGATCTCCCCTCTCTGATATATCCTCTTTCCACGAATATACCTATTGAGTTCTGGAAATTTTATGAGGCTTTTCAATACTGAATAGAGAAAAACATAGAAGACGGTTATCTTTTTATGGGAGGCCTTGTTGTATTTTTCGATAAATTCTAATGTCTTTTCAACCTCCGCGTCGATCTCCAAGAATACTGCCGCATCCGACCTCCTAGGCATTATATAAGGCATCAAGACTCTATAAGGATGAACATCTACCCTTTTATCACCTACCAATTTCTACCTCTCTACTTTAGGTGAGGAATTTTCATTTTATTCTTTTTTGCTACCTTAATTGCCAATTCATAGCCGGCATCTACATGTCTTAATATTCCCATTGCTGGATCACTATTTAAAACTCTTGATAACCTTTTATCAGCATCTTTTGTCCCATCTGCCACAATCACCATACCGGCATGTAATGAATAGCCAATTCCTACACCACCCCCATGATGAAACGAAACCCAACTTGCACCGTTTACGGCGTTAATAAGCGCATTTAATATAGGCCAGTCTGCAATGGCATCCGAACCATCTTTCATAGATTCAGTCTCTCTATTAGGAGATGCAACTGAGCCACAATCTAAGTGATCTCTACCAATTACGATAGGTGCCTTCACCTTCTTTTTTCTGACCAACTCGTTAAAGAGGAGTCCTATCTCTTCCCTCTCACCATACCCTAACCAACAAATCCTAGCAGGCAGACCCTGAAATTTAACCTTTCTTTGAGCCATATTTAACCATCTAACCACATTATCGTTCTGGGGTAGCGCCTTCTTTACGGCTTCATCTGTTATATAAATATCGTTTTTCTCCCCCGAGAGTGCTACCCATCTAAAAGGGCCTTTCCCCTCACAAAATAGAGGTCTTATATAGGCAGGGACAAATCCAGGAAAATCAAAGGCATTTTCTACTCCTCCATCCTTTGCCTGTGCTCTAATATTATTTCCATAGTCAAACACATAAGATCCCAACTTTTGCAAATCTAACATGGCTTTGACATGCACCACTATTGAATCAATAGCCCTTTTTTTATACTCCTGAGGATCTCTTCTTCTTAGTTCGGCCGCCTCTTCAACCGAAAGACCCCTAGGTATATATCCATTAATTACATCATGCGCACTCGTTTGATCTGTCACTAGGGCGGGGACTATTCCTCTCTTGACAAACTCAGGATAGACATCAGCCGCATTACCCAATAATCCTATTGATAGAGGTTGTCTCTTATTAATGGCATTATCTGCCTGTTTCAATGCCTCATCCAAATTATCAGTAGAAACATCAAGATAACCAGTCTCGAGTCTCCTCTGAATCCTTTTAGGATCTACCTCAACACATATTGCAACTCCGTTGTTCATTGTAATTGCGAGGGGTTGAGCACCACCCATACCACCAAGTCCTGCCGTAAGTACAAGCCTACCTGATAAATCTGAATTAAAATGTGTCTTTGCGGCAGATGCAAAAGTTTCGTATGTCCCCTGCAATATCCCTTGAGTACCGATATATATCCAGCTGCCCGCAGTCATCTGGCCATACATAATCAATCCCTTTCTCTCCAACTCCCAGAAGTAATCCCAATTAGCCCACTTAGGTACTATATTTGAATTAGCAATAATCACTCTTGGGGCATCCTTATGTGATCTTAAAACACCTACGGCCTTACCTGACTGCACAAGCAACGTCTCATCATTTTCAAGTTTCTTGAGTGCCTGAACAATCTTTTCAAATGCCTCCCAATTCCTTGCCGCTTTTCCAATGCCCCCGTAGACTATCAATTCTTGTGGCTTTTCAGCCACCTCCGGATCGAGGTTATTCATGAGCATCCTAAGAGCTGCCTCTTGAATCCAGCCCTTAGTATGAAGTTTATTTCCTCGTGGAGCTCTTATCACTTTCATATAAAATCCTCCAATACATCTAATTCAACCAAAGTAGACCCACTTTATGCTGGAAGCAAAAGGGTTACTTTTGTCCCCATACCAACTCGACTCTCTATTTTAAGCTCCCCGCCCATGGCCTCAGCAAATCCCTTCGCTATCTTTAGTCCCAATCCCATACCCCCTTTTTCCCTTGTATCCATGTTTGACACAGCCTGATAGAATGGCTCAAAGACCATGTGAATTTTATCCTCATCAATCCCACAACCAGTATCCTCAATAGTCACTGATACAAATCTCTTAGGAGTAGTCCCAAACCTATCCCCCGACATCTCCGGGCTAATAAACTTTTCAGAGACAAAGACTGCCACTGATCCACCATCAGAAGTAAACTTTATCGAATTATCAATGATCCTCGAGACTATCGCCTTAAATTTCTCCTCGTCATACTCATAGAAAGAATTATCTACAAACGGTGTATAACTAATCCTAAGGGCTTTCTTCTCAAATTCATGGTAAAAAGAATTTATAATGTCCCTTACATCTTCTACTATATTCCTTCTTTCTTTTTTAACTACAATTGTCCCTGATTCTATAGAGCTCAACACAAGAATATCATTTATTATCTTAAGCAGTTCTATACCCTTTTGATTTATAGTTGATGCATAACTTTTTAGCTCTGGATTAAGATAACACTCCTTCATTAGCATCTCTGAAAAACCAATTATTGAGGTAAGGGGTGTTCTTAATTCATGTGTTATAGTCTTTATAAAAGCTGTCTTATACTTAGACACAGACTCCACTTCATTAAGCATTTCATTTAAGCGATTATTAAGAATTTCTATCTCAGCGTAATTTTCTCTTTCTGACTCTAAGTGCATTTTTGAAGTAAGATACATTTTATAGGAAGAATACAAAAATGCAGTCAAAAGTTGCTTTATATCTTTCATTAGTTGAGCCGCTTCAACATTAGATAAATGTCTATACCAATTCACGCAATTTTCTATATCACCCTCATCCTTATGGAATTTTCTTATAAACTCCTCAGCCTTGGTTCTATTCTCCGGGCTAATATATGGTCCAAGTATCACATACCCAACAACCTCTGTCTCATAATCAAGAGGAGACAACAGATATGAAAAACCTACCTCACAATCAATTCTCTTCATCCCAACAGATGGGAGATTCTCTAATACACCTTTCTTGGTCCTTTCACAAATATCTCTCACTGCATCCTCATTAGCTCTACATATGTTATGACCTGTCAATCTAACCTCAGAATATTTCTTCTTCGATAAATCCAAAATGGAGATCTCTATTCTCACAATATTCCCCAAAGAAGCAAACAACTCTTTTAAAGTATCTTTATCAATTAACTTATTCAAACCTATTTCGGAGATACTATAAATATCAAAACTCATTATTAGACCTTTGGTTTAATATCCAGTTTCCCAACGAGAGTGAGGTCGATATGTTTGTATATATTCTCTAAAAACTCAGTCTGAGATATCTTGAACTTTGCCTCAAAATTATGTCTATCACAAAGATACCTATGAGTGAGGGATAACAGGCCAAAGAGGGTTTCAATGACACCAAATCCTCTAATAGCAACAGCCTTGAAGATGGGCTCCTTCCCCTTTTTTGCTATCATATCAATCTCTGCATCACTCTTAATGTTTGGTAGATCCCTTTTATTAAACTGAATAACAATAGGGATTTCATTAGGATTCAAACCATTAGCTTTCATATTCTCCATTAGGTTATTCCACGACTCATTATTGGCATCATTTAGGTGAATCTGTGAATCAGCAACGAAGGCAACTGCATCAGCACCAGCAAGCACAAGCTTCCTTGTCGAGTTATGTATAACCTGACCTGGAACGGTGAAAAGCTTCAGCTTGACTTTGATCCCCGATGAGGTGTTAAAGAAGACTGGAAGTAGATCAAAAAACAATGTCCTATCATCTCTCGTATCAAGAGTCATTAACCTCCCTCTTCCCTCAGGCTTTATCATTTGATGAATAGCCTGAAGGTTTGTTGTTTTGCCAGACAATGCCGGTCCATAATACACTATCTTTAAGGTCACTTCTTTCTGTACAATATTAAACTGCAATTCTATCCTCCTTTACTTTTTCTTAATCAGTCCTGCTGCATCTCTATCAAGAATAAATGTGCAATCTCTGTGAAGCCTCAATATAGAGGCCGGGAATCTTGGCGTTATATTACCTTTGACAGCTCTAAGAATTGTCTCCGCTTTATCCCTTCCAGAGGCTAATAAAATAATCTTTTTCGAGTGCATAATTGTCCCCAATCCCATGGTGATGGCCTCACTAGGAACCTTGGCCAGAGAACCAAAATATCTACTGTTTGCCATCCTTGTCCTCTCAGTAAGTACCTCTACGTGCGTCTCCGGTATAAATTCGTCAGAAGGCTCATTAAAACCTATATGTCCATTATACCCAATACCAAGTATCATCAAATCAATCGGGCCCTTTTTTCTAATCAGGTTTTCATATCTTACACACTCTTTTTTTATATCCTTCGCCATTCCATTTGGGATATGGATATTCTCTTTTTTAATATTTATGTGCCTGAAGAAATTATTATGCATGTAAGAATAAAAAGAATTTGGATTTTCTCGCGGAAGACCTATATACTCATCAATATTAAATGTAACTACATCACTAAAATTTACAAACCCGTTTTTATAAATAACAACCAATTCTTTATACATCCGAATCGGCGTTCTACCAGTGGGAAGCCCTAAGACAAGATTAGGTTTTAAGGCTATACTTGCAGCTACAAGCAATGCTGCTTGCCGACTTATTTCATTATAATCTCTCATTATCAAGATATTCATTTTATATAGAACTTTATGTCCTCAATAGATTCCGTTTTCAAATATTCATTAACTTTCTGAATAATCTCTTCCTTGTGAAATACGACCTCATTTAACCATGTAGAATCTGGAACCTGAACGAGCAATCTTTTTTTCTTCAACTCGACAGGTCTCAGATATTTAGCGAGCCTGCTCCCAACCAACTCTTCCCAAACACTCAAAATCGCACCAAGCGTCATTCCATCTCTCACCCATTGACTATTTCCCATGAGTTCAGAGATTATCACTTTAGCAGGTTTAATATCTTCTACTATATATCTCTTCCGACTCATTAGAACGCTATGGTAAACATTATATTACCGGTTACATAATTCATATATGAGGCAAAATCTTTGACCTCAAAATTAGCCCCTTCTGCAATCTTGGCTGCACTCTCCTCAAGACTCGTCTTCTTTTGCATAATTGCAATATTATATCTTAACTGTAACCCCAGAAACATAAATGGAGCAAGTTTAAAATCAAGACCACCTCCCGCATAGACATGAGCACCATAACTCTTTTCATCTAAAGCAGAGATAATTGCTAAACCTGTTCCAGCTCCTACATAAGGATGAATAAGCAATTCAACTATATAAAATCTTATCCCAGCATCAATAGTCTGAAGAGTAAGGTCTTTCTTATCTATTTTTTTATTTTCTTCACTAATTCTCTGCTCAATCAATGATGGCGGCGGGTCTTCTGTATTAGGTACCTTAATTATCTTACCTGAGGGTGATTTTTTAACCTCTGAAAAAGCGAAGCTATGGTATCTATATCCCAACTCCAAAATACTTATAAGTACATCTGCCCCTCCAAAATAACCAACGCTATTTTTATAATCAACCATAATCCCAGAAGTATCATTCAACTTCAATAATGTATTATCACCAAAACTACTCAATGGATACCCCCCACCTCCACCTATTGATACACCAAACTTTGCATAAACATTAAATGACCACACCAAAAATAAAAAAAGAAAAATCTTTCTCATCGATAATCCCTCCATATTTCACTTCATTAATTCTTTTGCTTTCTGAGCAAATTGTCCAGTGGGTTCTTGCTCAAGGTATTTCTGAAACATCTCAACAACAGCCTCTTTGGGAGCCCTATTCTCTTTATAGAGCAGCCCTAATTGGAAAAATCCCTCAGCACCCATCTTTGGATCGGTCTCAACGGCGTTTTTAAACATCTCCTCTGCCCTTTCATTATTTTTATTTTTCTTATACATTTTACCCAAAGAAATAGCAAGCTCGACTACCGCCTTTTTATTTCTCATACTCTTAAAACCAGACAAAGCCAGCTCAAACTCCTCTATCGCTCTCTGTTCATCTTGCCTTGCTAAGTAAACCTGTCCCTTCTCCATGTGTGCAAAGGGATCCTCAGGATTTATACCCAACGCTTTTGATGCCTCTTTTAAGGCATCATCCAGTGAACCTTTTTTCCTCAACGCCCTTGCTATTAAGACATATGCCTCCCCCCTGTCCTTTTCCTGCATAAGATTTGCTGCTCTCTTTAGGGTAGATATGGCCTCATCATATTTTTCTTTAGAGATTAAAAACTCCCCCTTTTTTATATAGTAAGTAGGATTTTTAGGATCCAATTTAATAGCATTATCAAAAGAAGATATAGCCTTTTCAACATTACCTGCACTTGCATAAATCTTCGCGAGCTCAAAGTGTATAAGAGGGTTGTCTTTATCAAGGGCTAGAGATGCATTTAATAAATCTTCTCCTTCTTTTGTACTACCTTTGTTATAATAGATTACACCCTTGATAAAAGTAGCGATTGACTCCTCTCTTGTAGACAACTTATTTTCCGATTTGAGTTTCAGGACATCTTCCACGATTTGCATTGCCTCGCCGTACTTAGATGGATCCGAACTCAAAACCAATGCCTTTCCAAGCAGTGAACCAGTATGTTGACTATTGTCCTTCAAAGCTAACTCATACTGCCCTAGTGCCTGTGCCATGTAACCTTGCTTATATGAAATATCCCCCATGATTTTATAGGACCTGGGATCTTTTGCCTTTGGATCATTCCCCGTCTCCGATAAATGTGCCTTCTTAGTAAATTCAACAGCCTCCTCATAATTCCCAACTTTCAGTAGCCCTATTGCTAGTGCCCACAAAAGACGCGAGTGTTGATTCCCCTTCATTACCTCTTCCTTCCCAAGTTGAATTGCTGAATTTGCATCTCCCCCGTAGATCTTCATTAACATCTGCGCGGCGATCAATGTAGCAGAATTATCTTTTTTCTGAATAGCATCGTTTATATGTTCTGTTGCTGCCTTAACTATGTTAGCATCTCCTCCGTATTCACCAAATAGAATTGCCTCAACATAACCAAGAGTAGCCTTAAAGCTGCCGGAATCCTCAAGTTTGATCACTGATTCAAGAGCCTTCTTTGCCTCTAAATAACCCCAATAGGTATCTAATTTAATATTCTCGACAGCAATATTAGTAAGATTTTTGACCTTTTTCGCCTTATTAGCAGTATATGCAATAAACCCTATTATAGTAGCTGAGATGATACCGAGCACAACTATGAGCATCAGAGTCTTCTTTGCCTGCTCCTTTTTGAGAATATCATCTCCTGCAGCAAAATCTTCTGGTGTCGGAGGTGGGAGTTTTGTAACTCTCTTTTTCTCTCTAACATCTATGGATTCAGTTGTCTCTTGAGCCTCCATCTCTTTTGGAACCTGTGCCCCCTCCTGCCCGGCATCTAAAGGTTTATCAGGAGGAGGTGGCGGTGGAACCTTTTTAGGATATGGAGATACTGATTTCTTTTTAACACCTGGTTTCCCCAAAGAGGACGGTTTTTTAGTTGTGATCCTATCTGTCTCTTCCTCTCCCACTTCTTCACTTATTACACTGGGTGGTGTTAGATTAACACCTTTTTCAAGTAGTAACGCCTTTGCCTCCAAATTCGAAGGGTTTAACTCATATGCCTTCTTTAAAGCCTCTATTGCAGCCTCATTTTCATTAAGTTTTAGGTGTAAATTTCCCTTCATAAAATATGCATCTGCATTATTGGCATCAATCTTTATTACCTCATTTAATGCCTCTATCCCCTTCGCAAACTTTGCCTGTTTCATATAAACTCTGGCAAGAGCAAGGTATCCCTCCTTAGGATGAGACTTTATCCCCCTTCTTGCCATTACCATTGCCTCTACCATCCTGCCTTTTTCAAGGTAGGCATCAACAAGATCTACAAAAACCAATGAATTAGGATCCTGAGTAAACTGCATCTCCAATTGAGCAATATCCTTGCCCTGCTTTGATTTATCTTCATAACTACTCATACTTTTACCTCGTATTAAATAAATAGTACCAAAAACGCTTGAATAATATCAAATCATACTTAATGTGTCAAAAACAATAAATCTTCTTTCTACAATTTTATTTCTTCTGAATTATCCCTAACGCCCTGGGTTTTGATGAATACGGCAACGTATACCTAATAATCTCCGATCTCAAGATCCTACCTACCTTCTGTATCGCTCTGTGATAGATTATTTCACTCTCTGAAGTCAACATACTCACAAGGATCCCTCTTCTGGACAGATTAGACAGACCAAAACGAGGCCAATCATTTATATTTATAGCAGCTTTGGATATAACAAGTTGTGTTTTGAGAGATTCTTTTTTTACCATCTCCTCCTTGACTATGTAATTTTTTAGGTCTGCAGTCCTTATAAATTCCCTTAAAAAATTAGCCCTCTTTCTCTTCGGTTCAAAAAATGAGACTCTTACATCTGGTAAAAAATGGACCCAGAATATCGAAGGGAACCCTGCTCCGGACCCTATATCAGATATATCAGAGACCTCAATTCCTTGAGTCAATAAAAATTCAGATACATGCTTCAAGGCAATAAACGAATCCAAATATAAAAACTCTGCTATATCTCTATCATCCGAAAGCCCTATCAAATTACCTATTTTCTGCCATTTAAGCATCAAATTAAAATGTATCCTGACAAGGTTATTTAAATAATCATTATCCCCAACATAACTTGAAAAATAATTTATAACCTTTTCGGATCTCTCCATGGTCAATAAATCAAATTGCAAGAACATCCAAATCCTTCTGAATAAATCCCCCCTTTCTCAATTTCCTTAGGATAAAGACACTTATTTGCAACACAACTAAGGTTTTGGGCACAATCAGAATCTCGCTTGCATTCCCCATTGAACGTAGAAAGACATCTCCTGTTTTCACATATAAGTCTGATGTCGCAATCTAAATTTGATTCACACTCAAATCCAACCAACCCCCTACAATAATTATTTCTACAAATCATATTTTCTTTACAATCAATATTCTCCTCACATATACCTATTTTTAAAGCCATACGAACAGCCTCATAGGCATTCATAAGACCATACCCCCATCTATAATCAAATCCGGCAAAATCTTCATAAGGTTTAGTTGCAGTCAACCTAATAATCCTCTTTGCCTCTTCAAAACTAAGCTCCGGGTTAATGGACAACATTAGCCCTACAAGTCCGGCAACATGAGGACAAGCCATAGATGTCCCTTGCATAGCTATATGAAAGCGATCAACCTGAGTACCAGGCTGAAGTTGAATTGCATCAGATGAAAATGAGCTAACTATAATCCTACCAGGGGCAGTAATATCCGGCTTCGGACCGGTTATATCTTCACTGGCACTCGGACCAATGCTCGAAAAATATGCAATGTCACCGGGATTATCCCTAAGTGTATGGACCTTTCTTTCGATATCCACGTACTCCTTCCTCGATACAGCAGCCGCCACGGATATAACATATGGTGAAGTCGCTGGCATTCCTATAGTCTTTTTTGAGTCACCAGGAATAAGGCCATTATCACTCCTTGTAGAAAAAGACGAACCCCCTGAGAAAAAATCCTCATCTGCAAACCATGCATCAAAATAGGCATCTCCCCTCGCTTTAATATAAAAATTTACACTTGAGTCTACACAATTCCCACAATTTTTATCAACTCTAATTAGGTACATCATTTTGTTACTCGGTGGATAATAAGCTGAATTAAATTCTACATCCGCATATTTTTTGCCATCATAGGTAATTGGTACCAATCTGTAATCTCCTCCCGAAAAGTATTCCGTCTCTGCCAACTCATCTATCCCATCTCGTGAAATACCTATAGCCACCTCTAGACTTTTATCTTTTGAAAACCAGAGATTAATTATAGCTGGACCGGAGGAACTCTTTATATTCATCAGTGTCTTCTTAGGAGTGCTATCCGCCTGGTATCCCAAATGAATATTTGAGGATCCCTCATTCCCAGCTGCAACTACTATAATCTTCCCCTTCTCTTTACCTTCTTTTAACATCTCTGCGATTGCCAATTCTTCAGGGGACCTTCCATCGTGTGGTCCATAATGGCCACCCAAACTCATATTTATCACAACAGGCATCTTCAGATAATCTGCCCGTTTGAGGACATAACCAATGGCATCTATCAAGTTTTCAAATGTTCCACTCTTAGCAACCACGAAGACACCTTCATAAGCTATTCCCCTATATCTTCTTGAATCTGACCCCATAATACCAGCACAATGCGTCCCATGGCCAATTACATCCTTATATGGACATTTCCTACTAATTATTCTTTCTGGATTACACTCATCTCCGTATCCGTACTCTTCGGGAGGAATCCTGTCATTAGGATTTATATCTTGATACCATATATACCTTGTTCTTACCTCACCATCATCAGTTATAAAATCTGGATGTGTATAATCAATCCCAGTATCAGTAATACCAAGTACCACACCCTTACCTGTCACGGGGAAAGGAAGACGAAATGCAGAATGCACAAGATCAGCCTTCACGAAAGGAACACTTCTGTCCAAATATAATCTTTTAGGAATAGAAGGTGATATGTAAACAACCTCCTCTCTAGTTATCAAGTTTTGAATATCCCTAATATCTAACTTAACTGTCAGAACCCCACCATACACCATAGACTTGTAACCCATACTATTCAAATAATTATGCGTACTATACGGTCTAGACGAGATTATATTCACAAAAACAAAAAAATTCTCTGATCCAATAAACTTATCCACTGGCAAAACACCAAAACCACCTTTGTGATAAAGCACCCCTTTGCTAATCATTAGGGTTTTTAGCAAGGGATCAATATCCTTCCCCAAAGACAAGTTAATACCTAAAAACACTAAAAATAAGACTACTAAAATAATTCTCATCATTAGTTCTCTCACTCCTAACATAGTAACTTTACCTAATTACCACTAAAGGATAACTTTCTCAACAATAATGAATTTATAAAACAGGATTAGGCAAGCCATACAGCAGGCAAAAAATATAAAAATGCTTTTTGGTTTTATCATTAAGACGCTATTTTAGGATTTGGGCAAAAACGCCATATAAAACTCAAAATTACAAACATCTTTATTAAAAACTTCCTCTTAAGCATACAGCGTCTCTTTTATCTTGATTGTAAAGCTGAGTTAAGTATATTATTTCTAATATGGAGGAAATCAATAAAATGCAAATAATTTTGGTTCTCGGCTTCCTCATATTATGTAATATATCCTGTTCCGATGACAATAATACAATGAATGACACCTTCATAGGGATAAAAGATGTATTCCAAATAAAGGATGAGAATCTGGTTGATCACCTAGATACAGACGAGTTACCCGAGATAAATAGCGAATTAGATATACTATATTCAGAAGATGATGTATCTAACGATATTGAAGACATTTTAGACATCCAAAGCAGTGATACGGGAATAGTAAATATACTGAATATTAGTCTTATAATGCAACTTGAAAATTCAAATGTTTTAAATAGTAAATCTGAGCTTGATAACTTCATATCAAAAATTGATGATCTAACAAAACTATTCGAAAAGTACAATGCAAAGATATCGTTTGAGGCAAAAGAGATTGTAAGTGCATCTGTCAAATACAAAAGTAATTTCCTAAACCAGTTGGTTGGCAGAGGACATAGTGTTAACCTGCACGCAGATACAGGTTTTGAATATGGAATTAATTTCTCAGACTTTGTTCAAAAACTAAGAGAGAAAAAAGAGGAATTAGAAAGACTATCTATCATACCTCTCTCTGTATCGGGTATATGTAGCCAACTCGATTGGGTTGCGGCTTCATTTAATGTAGGCTTTGCCTACATTACCTCCATTACCGCTTATTGCCTCAAATCCTTACCATTAGAATCACAACCAGATTTTGTCAAAAGTTGCATTGGACATCTCGATTGCCAGCAGTTGTATCCGTTTGAGAGCGAGAAAAAATTGTTTCCATGGAGGGCAAAACTTGGCTCCGATTGGAGGGTAGATGATGAGGAAGGACTAATGGTGTTAATGCCCTCTTTCTCAAGACTTCCCTGCATCCAAGAAGAATACAGAAATACTACAAGAAACATCAGTAATTGTGTATTTGACAATTTTGACATTGAGAGATCGCTCGACATAATTGAGGAATCAATGACAAAGTTTGATAATGAAAAAATAAATGTGATAATCTTTATCTGGAATTTACAAACAGATATAGACAAAAACCTCTTAGAAAAGTGGCTCAACAATATTGACTATTATGTAAAAAAACAAAAGCTCAGATGGATGAACACAGATGAAATTTATAATAAATACATCAGGAAAAATTAGACTCCCTAGTGTCTTAATAATCCTAATAGCTGCGTCTTGTTCGGTCGACAACAATCTCAATTCTATCTCAGATTCGGGAATCGATATATACACTTACCTCGATAGTAAAGAATCACCGGGATTAGATATAGAATACTTGGACTATAACGAAATTCAAGATGTACTAAACGAGCTATTCATATTAGATGAACCCGATATAAGCAATATCCAGGATAATGGACTTAACGACACAATGGATATCATTACTGAGGACAATCCTAATGACACATTATCAGATGATATCTCCCTCATAGATATCCAAGATATACTAATAGTAGATTCGACTGACACCCACCAATGTGTCGATTTATGTAGACAAGGACAATTTAGGTGCAGAGATGAATCCACCCTTGAGATATGTAGCGATTTTAATATGGATGGATGTATGGAATATGGATTTTACAAAACCTGTGAGAATAGATGTATAGATAATACTTGCCAGGAATCTGAATGCCTACCAGTTCAATTGACCTCCCCTGAGCCTGTAATCCCATCTGAGAGTAGAGGTGGGAGATATGAGACAACAAAAGTAGATGGTTTTAATGACGATTATATATATAACGCAACAAATTACACAAAAATCGGGATAAGAAGGGAGTGGGGAGGTTCCATAATATTCTTTGGGTTATCCAACGGGAGACCGGGCATGAATCCCACTAACACCATTGACGCAAACGATACAGGTAGAGAAGTTCAGGTAGCATTTTATGATCCCGATAGAATTATGCAAAACTGCGCATATAACGCTAGCTGCGCAATCACTACATCAACTTGTCCAAATTCCATAACTTTTTTGGGTTGGAATCCTGTTCAGGGAGGAAATAGATGTAATATAGGCTCGGGGGTGGAATTCTCTAAAATGGAAGATGAATATCTCACAATCTCAACAATCCCCCTTCAATGGAATCCTGACTGGGACAGGACAGACTGTGATTCTTCAGGTTGCACCGACCCAAGCAAGAGATATAGAAGGTCGGATGTGAGAGTAGTTCAAAAAATACGTTTTATAACAAAACATGTAGTAGAATTAGATTATACAGTAATTAATCTATCAAATATCGAACATAGAGAAACCGCACAGGAGATGCCAACAATGTATACCTCAAACGGAAAAAACGGCACTCAAGATCTATACAAACTTTTTGACTCAGATGGGAACCTGATATCAATAGATCAAGCTGCTGGCAACGACGGATTTTATTATAAAAATTTTAAAAGCAGTGGTGGATGGGTGGCTATGCAAAATGATGCCTTAAACTATGGTGTTGGTATATATTATGAAAACAAAATCAAGGATTTTCAGGGATGGCAACTAAGATCACTTCCATTTAATAACGTAAGGGCAATCTTTAGTTTTGGAATCCCTGCAAATGGAACAATTCGTGCAAGGGCATATCTATCCTTAGGTAATTATGACACAATAAGGGCAGAATTTACAGAATTGGACAGAAAACTCGGTCCTTTTGGGAACATTGACATACCCATAAACAAAGATGAGGTCTCAGGAGATATAACAATCAGTGGCTGGGCACTTGACAATAAAGGAGTAAATTCTGTTTACGCAGTCATTGATAAGGACATTACTATCCCATTAAACTATGGTGTTACTCGCCATGATGTTTGTAAGATATGGCCGGGCTATAAGAGTTGCAATACAAACAACGTAGGTTTTCATGGAACTTACAATGTCTCCCAGCTTACCAAATGCCCTCATTTATTAGAAGTTTACGCAAAAGATGAAGATAATAATGTAAGAAGAATCGGCTCAAAAATTTTCATTGTTAAGTAAATACATTTATGTCAAGTATAAGGCAAAATCTCTAAAAATTACTATACTTCAAAAAAACAAAAACGTCTAAATATGGATTGACAATCCTACTTTTTTATCATTACTTATTTGTGCCCTTATTAAGGAGGATTTAGACATGCACATGCCAATAGAGAGCAAATTCTTTGATAAGGAGACCATAGAAGATACACTCAATGACCCTTCTCAGGTTATACCACTTTTACAGATCGTCCAGGAGAAGAATGGATATATCCCTGAGAAGGCTATTGAGGAGATCTCGGAAATAACTGGTGTCTCCATCAGTAACATATTCTCGGTGATAACCTTTTACAAACAGTTCAGACTGCGACCCCCGGGAAAATACATTATAAGGGTATGCGATGGAACTGCATGTCATGTCAACAACGCAAGGATGCTCTTAGATATACTAAATGATGAACTTAAATTAGAGGGGACAGATACCACAGAAGATGGGCTTTTTACAGTCATGCCTGTTGCGTGCCTAGGATGTTGTTCACTTGCCCCTGTAATAATGGTAAACGAGGACACACATGGCAAACTCACCCCTCAGAAGCTTAGAAAGATAATCAAAGATTATCAGAGAAAAGGCAAAGAAAATCATTAAAGGAGGAGAAATGTATAAGATAACAGTAGGAATGGCGACCTGCGGTATATCAGCGGGTGCAGAAAAGGTATATAAATCTATTGAAACTTTAATAAAAGATAAGAAAGATGTAAAACTGGCTATTACTGGATGTATGGGTATGTGCTATAAAGAACCTCTTGTTGAAATATTTGACGGCAAGACAACATATCTATATGGCGACATCGATGAAAAGAAGGTACAGCAGATCTTTGAATCACACATTCAAAACAATACCCCTATTGATGAACTAATTGTGCTAAAAGACTATAAGACAGGTCCAGAACAAGAATTTACAGAAAGACAATATAAGATAGTCTTAAGAAACTGCGGGCTTATTGATCCCGACTCTATAGAAGAATATGAGGCTCGTGATGGATATAAGGCAATAAGAAAAGTTATTACCTCCATGACCCCAGATGAGGTAATTGACGTAATTATTAAGTCTGGCTTGAGGGGACGTGGCGGTGCTGGATTTCTGACAGGACAGAAATGGAAATTTGCTAGAGCATCGGTCTCCGATCAAAAATATGTAATATGTAATGCTGACGAAGGTGACCCAGGTGCTTTTATGGACAGGTCGGTACTTGAAGGAGATCCCCATTCAGTAATAGAAGGTATGATGATATGTGGATACGCTATAGGTGCAACCCAGGGTTACATCTACTGTAGAGCAGAATATCCACTAGCCGTAAAAAGACTCAAAAAGGCGATCAAACTTTTAGAAGAGAAAGGATATTTAGGAGACAATCTATTCGGTTCAAACTTTTCATTTAGGATAAAATTAAAGGAAGGAGCAGGTGCATTTGTATGTGGAGAGGAGACCGCACTAATGGCCTCAATCGAAGGCAAAAGAGGAACTCCGAGACCAAGACCACCTTATCCTGCCGTCAAAGGACTCTGGGGTAAACCGACAAACATAAACAACGTTGAGACATTTGCAAATGTACCCTGGATCATTTTAAATGGATGGGAAAAATTCGCCTCGATGGGGACAGAGAAGAGTAAAGGGACAAAGGTGTTCGCAATAGCCGGAAAAGCTGTAAGGACAGGTCTTGTTGAGGTTCCCATGGGAATCACTATTAGAGATATAGTATTTAACGTCTGTGGAGGAATAAAGGATGGGAAAAAATTTAAGGCGGTTCAGATAGGAGGACCATCTGGTGGTTGCATACCTGAATCACTCGCTGATACCCAGATCGACTACGAGCAAATTACAAAGACCGGGGCAATCATGGGCTCTGGTGGACTCGTAATCATGGATGAGACTACTTGTATGGTAGAGATGGCAAGATTCTTTCTTAACTTCACTCAACTTGAATCCTGTGGGAAATGTACTTCTTGCCGCATAGGGACACTTAGAATGTTAGAGATCTTAGAAAGGATTGTAGATGGAAAGGGTGAGGACAAAGATATTGAAAAGCTTGAGGAACTCGGTGAATTTATAAAAAAGACTTCACAGTGCGGACTTGGTCAGACAGCTCCTAATCCGGTCCTAACAACAATAAAATACTTCAGGGATGAATATGAAGCTCACATCAAAGAAAAAAGGTGTCCGGCACATTCGTGTGGAGCACTAGTCAAATTCATCATTATTCCAGAAAAATGCACAGGTTGCATGGTCTGTGCAAGGCAATGCCCTGTAAACTGCATAATCGGAGAAAAGAAAAAACCTCATGTAATAGATCAGAGTAGATGTACAAGATGTGGAAAGTGCTTCACAGTTTGCAACTTTGACGCAATACTAAAGGATTAAAGGAGGCGAATATGTCAAATCTTGTTAAGATAAAGATAAATGAAAAAGAAATATACGCAGACCCTTCAAAAACAATCCTAAATGTAGCAAGGGAGAACGGAATTGAAATCCCAACCCTATGTTATGACCCTAGACTACCACCATACGGAAGCTGTCTTGTATGTGTAGTAGAAATAAGAAATCAAAATAGAGTTGCCATGTCCTGTACTACGCCCGTTGCAGATGGAATGGAGATCTATACCGATTCTGAGCTAGCCATAGATTCGCGACAAAAGGCGCTCTCTATGTTGCTTTCAAATCACTATGCTGATTGTAGGGGTCCTTGTTATCTCAACTGCCCTGCTAATGTCGATGTTCAGGGATATCTAGCGCTCGCTAATGCAGGATTATATTATGAGGCATTAGAATTAATTAGAGAAACAAACCCCTTACCTCTTACATGTGGTAGAGTCTGCGTAAGATATTGTGAAGCAAATTGTCGACGAAAAGACATAGATTCACCCGTCGCAGTCAATATCATGAAAAGATATATATCCGATCTTGAATACGATAAACTACCACCACCTAAAGTCACACCCAAAAATGGGAAAAGGGTGGCTATTGTTGGTGGGGGTCCGGCAGGCCTGACTTGCGGTTATTATCTCGCAAAAGAAGGATACTCTGTAACCATCTATGACAAACAACCAAAGCTTGGGGGTATGCTCAGGTATGGGATCCCAGAATATAGACTCCCACAAGCCATTCTGGACAAAGAGATAAACTACCTTCTTGCACACGGAATTGAGGCAAAGAACAACGTCAAAATCGGAACTGATATCACGCTCTCCCAATTAAGAAAAGATTACGATGCTGTATACATCGCCGTAGGTGCATGGACATCAAAACCAATGGGAATTGAGAACGAAAACCACCCATCAATTCTACCAGGAATTAAGTTTCTCGAACAAGTAAAGAAAGATGGACCACCAAGACTTGAAGGCACTGTAGCTGTGATTGGAGGTGGGAATACTGCTATCGATGCAGCAAGAACAGCACTAAGATGTGGAGCAAAAAAAGTAGCTATTCTCTACAGAAGAACCCGCAATGAAATGCCGGCTGACCATGACGAGATAGAAGATGCCCTCGCAGAAGGTGTTGAAATTCAATTCTTAATAGCTCCCAAGAAGGCGGTCATTGAAGGAGATAAACTAATAGGAGTTGAGTGCTACAAGATGGAGTTAGGAGAACCTGATTCATCAGGTAGAAGGAAGCCAGTTCCTATCAAAGGTTCAGAATTTGTTTTCGAATGTAATTATATAATATCAGCAATAGGTCAAGAGCCTGTTCTTGATTTTGCCGAGAATTTAAAAATAACAAAGTGGAATACCATAGAAGCAAATCCTGAAACTTTTGCAACAAACATAGAAGGAGTATTTACTGGCGGTGATGTATTTACTGGACCAATGGCAGCAATAGATGCAATCGGTGCTGGAAGAAAGGCGGCAATGGTAATTGACAGATATGTAAAAACTGGAAAGATCGAAGGGATTAAGACCGAATTTCTTTCTAAAAAAACTGCTATCGCTGAATTAGATAAATCATTTTTTGAGTCACAACCCAAGATCGAAAGGACAAGGATGCCCAAGTCCGATCCTAAAGAAAGAATTCATAACTACGAGGAGGTGGACCACCGAATAAGTAGAGATATGGCAGAGAGAGAGAGCCTCAGATGTCTTTCATGTGGATGTAACTCGGTCTTTGATTGTGACCTCAAGGTATTCTCTGGCGAATATGCCGTAAGACAAGACAGTTACAAAGGTAAAGCAAAAAAATATAAAGTAGATGACAGACATCCCTTTATCATCATCGATCCAAACAAATGTATTCTTTGTGGAAGGTGTGTCAGATACTGTAGTGATGTAATAGGTATTAGCGCCCTTGGTTTTGTTAATCGTGGCTTTGACACAGTGGTAAAACCAGCCCTCGACAAACCACTTCAGGAAACAACCTGTATCTCCTGTGGGAACTGTATCGAGGTGTGTCCAACAGGAGCTCTCGTACATAAGATAATTAGTAACAGACCCGGACCCTATAGGACAATCCCCACAGACTCAATATGTTCATTCTGCTCAGTAGGCTGTAGATTGATAATAAACCACATAGGGAAAGAAATCTTCTACATAACAGGTAAGCAAAGCGAGAAATATATTGAGCCAGAACTATGCGCCAAAGGTAGATTTGGAACATACTACATCAAAAACTCAGACAGACTCTATTCACCCATAATAAAAGGAGCAAAAGTTGATATCAACAATGCTATTGCGGAGCTATCGGAATCACTCAAAAAAATTAATACAGAAGAAGCCGTGATCGTAGTCTCAGAAAGGATGTCTAATGAAGAATTTTATCTTATCGGCTCCATCGCTATAAAACTTGGGTTAAAAAACATCATCTCGTCAAACGAACTTTACCAAAATCACACAATAAATACCCTAGATTATATCGGGACCAACTTTTCAACTGCACATAAAGAGGATATTTTCAAGGCCGAATACATAATCGTCCTTGGGAATAGAGAGACACTGACCTACACCGAGGTCCTAGGATTCGAAATCAAGAAGGCTATCTCAAATGGTTCAAAACTGATATGGATTGGTGAGGAACCAAAGGAGTTCAAAAAATACCTACATAAGACGATTAGTGTAAAAAATATATCGGATTTTATTAATGGGGTTGTAAATAAAATAATTTTAGAGGGAAGACATAGTCCAGATTCTGAAAAAATTGCGGGTTTTGATGAATTGACAAAATATCAAAAAGAAGAAAACATTGAGACCTCATTTATATCAGAATTACTTAGCAATCAAAGCAAAAAGGTTATTTTAATATTCAATCCAGATTATATCTTTGGCAACAACTATAATGATATGGCATCAATAATTAATTTATTGATTATTACTGGGAGAGTAGATAAAAGCCTCATACTTGTAAGAAATGAGGCAAATGGAGTCGGATACAGGGATATAATCAAATCCAAAAAATTCAATTTTACACATGAAACCGCGGAAGAAGACGCACGGAGTCTAATAAAAAACAAGAAAGCAAAAGCAATCATTATATTCAACTCAGACATAAGTGATCTCTTGGGATACAAACCTGAATTACTTGTGGTCTTTGATAATTTTAAGAGTGAAATATCAAACATTGCCGACTATGTTATTCCCACCTCCGTAATTGCCGAATCAGAAGGCTCAATCGTAAATTATGAGGGCAAGGTTTATAAATATCAGAGAGTATTCAATCCTCTTGCTGGTTATACCACCTTTGATGCCCTTTCCCAATTATTGAGAGATATTGGAGGTGGACACCCAAGCTTAGAATCAGTAAGAATGATCATAGCAAATAGTATTGACAATTATTCTTCCCTAATTAACAATACACAGGGAGATTATCTTAAATCCAGTCCAAAAGGGCTTTCCTTTGCAAAGATGAACACAAAACCATACACACCATCTTCTTATAAATGTAAAACTACTTATTCAATCTTTGCAGAAAAAACACTTACATTTAAAAATTAAGCCAACCTGAGTTTGGACAAAATTATGAGGGACCCCCCCTAACATCATCAGGGTCCCTCCTCACTTTCAAAGCTTATCCCAGACAAGGAAAGTTACAATTATACGACCGAATACTAATAAACCACCGTACCTCAAGCAGGTATAAAAACATAGGAAGGGTATTCCGATTAAATACTAAACCGGATCTTCACACAATAACACCACCACAATGACCTTCTATCTTTCAAACCAACCAAATTGCCAAAACTCATACACATATATCTGTTTCTGCAAAATAGCATACTCTATATATTACTTTATTCAATCAATTCCAATCAAATCCAGTACGTATCCTAAAATATTCACTTTACAAAAGAGCCTTTTTGTCTCATAGAAAGGACATTTGCAATATTCCTCTTTTCTCAATTACAAACTGCATCTATCTTTTAAAGCTTTATCAAATTCCCCGAGATCCTCTGAGCCATCATCTGACTGCCAAACCTTTATTCGAAGAGGATAAACTGAGTCTTTTTATGTTTTTGCTATTTTTCTCTTGTACCTCAACGTCAGTGCAAATCTCCCTTCCGCATCTATTGCACTGTAAAAATCCTATCTAACCCCATCTGTTATCCTCTCTACTGTGTCAGACACAATGTGCCCGAAGTCATCAGGTCGTAATGGATGTTTAATCCTTCTCCTCTTTGTCTTCTTTACTCTATTCTGTGCCCATTTAAAGTCAGGATTATGGTATATCCTGCCTACATCTGGATAGAATATCTTATGCCTCCTGATAATATTACCTATGGTAGATTCAGAGACATCCTTAATCCCGATAAAACTACAACACTTATCCAGAAGAGGTTTTTAAGAGTATCAGGTGTTCTTACATTGTAAAACTTAATAATCTTCATCCTTTGCTGTGCTACCTCACTTTCTGAAACTCTCCTGAGACTATAGAGCATATCCTGAAACCTCCTGCTGTAAAATCCTCTAATTCTACCAAACATGGGATATGCACTTGTGTAGTAACTCATTACTCTCTAATGTCGCATATGTATCCTAACTTTTCCAAATCAGAGAGGTTTATATAAAAAATAGTTGAGTAGTGCATTAGTAAATAAATTTAGGAGCGTTTTTACACAATCTATCTTTGATACATTCCCAACAACACATATACCAAAAAACAAATTGAAAAAACCCTTTTTGTTTTTGTTTGAATTTACAAAATTTATTATGTATTAGTCTCTATTTAAAAAGGAGCTATACATGTCCAATAAAGAGATCTGGGCAACCAGAATAGGGCTTATACTTGCAATGGCAGGCAATGCCGTGGGGATGGGAAATTTTTTGAGATTCCCAGCTCAGGCCGCAAAAAATGGAGGAGGGGCATTCATAATACCCTACTTTATTGCATTGATCCTAATGGGTATACCTTTGATGTGGCTTGAATGGAGCATGGGGAAGATAGGCGCCAGAGAAAAAAGACATACCACTATCTCAATATTTGAGTTCCTCTGGCGAAACCCCATCTCAAAATACCTGGGCTCAATCGGCGTCTCCCTCACTATGATGTTTGTTGTATATTACATGGTAATAGAATCCTGGACACTAATGTACACATTCTTCTCGATTAAAGGTTCGTTTTTAAATGTTGGATCGATCGATAATATGAGAAATTTCTTGTATCAATTCCAAGGTGTGGAGAGTGGTGAGTTCTTTGCCTCAAATATAACCATGCTCATAGGATGGATGATAATAGTTTCCATCAACATATTCATACTTTACAGAGGTATTTCCCAAGGAATAGAAAGACTGGCTTATATAGCGATGCCCCTTCTAGTAGCGTTCGCCTTGATATTAGTTGTGAGAGTATTCACTCTTGGCACACCAGATCCAAGTATACCAGAAAATTCCGTATCCACAGGGATTGCCTGGCTCTACAATCCAGACTTTTCAAAATTAGCCTTTTTCTCTGTATGGCTTGCCGCTGCAGGACAAATATTTTACACACTCTCAATCGGTCAGGGCACTGTTCAAACCTATGCCTCTTATGCGTCCGAAAAACAAGATGTAGCTCTCACAGGTCTTACCACAGCTTCCACAAATGAATTCTGTGAGATCGTACTCGGTGGTTCTATAGCAATACCTGTCGCCGTAGCCTACTTTGGGATACAAACCACAATGCTAATAGCCCAGAAAGGAAGCTTCGACATCGGATTTGTAGCTATGCCAATCATATTTACCAAAATTCCCTTAGGAGCAATATTCGGAGCAATATGGTTTATCCTCCTATTTTTTGCTGGGCTTACAAGCAGCGTAGCATTAGCATCGCCGTTCATAGCATTTCTTAGAGAAAAATTTGGTATATCAAGAGAGAGGGCTGTAATATTTACAGGCATTATCATGTTTCTATTTGGATTACCAAATGCATTATTCATCAAATTTGGATATCTCGATCAATATGATTTCTGGATCGGCACTGTCGCTCTAGTAGTCTTTGCACTTATAGAAGTAATAGTCTATGCATGGATCTATGGAGGTGATAAGATGTGGGAAGAATTAACAAGCAACGCCGAAATAAAGATCCCCAAAATCTTTTATTACATTATAAAATTTATAGTCCCCATATATCTGATAGTCTTACTCTCTGGATGGCTATACCAAGACCTAACATCCGAGAAATCGGAGATCCTACTCAGAGGTGTTGAACCTGAGAAAGTACCATATATATGGC
>JAOAFA010000107.1 GCA_026416535.1 Deltaproteobacteria bacterium | reverse complement strand
TCATTACTACTGCATCTGCCCCTTCAGGAATTCTGCCACCGGTTGAAATCCTCAATGCCTCTCCACTTTTTATCATTTTATTGTTTTTAACCCCTGTCTTTACCACCCCTACAACTCTCAAAACAACAGGTGATCTTTTATTTGCTCCTATTGTATCGGATGACTTTATTGCATATCCATCCATTGAAGAGTTATCAAATCTCGGCATATCTGATGGTGAGTAGATATCATTAAAAAGGTACCTAAATATCGCCTCTGAGATATCTAACTCCTCTGAATTCAAAGGTTTTATATTTTTCATAACTTTATTCAAAGCCTCTTCATACGAAATCATCAATGACCCTCTCCATATAGCATCTTAAACGAATGAATTATAACAGGAGTAATAATATTGAGCGACTCTTCGACACCCCTTTTTGAGCCGGGCAGATTTATTATGATTGTATTTCCTCTTATCCCTGCAACAGCCCGAGATAAAATTGAATACGGGTTTCTCTGGCGACCATAAGATCTGATAATCTCAGGGATTCCGGGAATCTCTCTCTCAATTACATCTAGCGTTGCCTCAGGTGTATTATCTCGTTTTGAAAGCCCTGTTCCCCCGGTAGTAATGACTAGGTCTATTCTCTCTTTATCACACAGTTCTATCAATCTTCCTCGAATTTTTTCTTTATCATCAGGCATTATCTCATAAATCTTCACATTGATTTTTTCCGCTTTTAGTCTTTCAGCAATGATACTTCCAGATTCATCTCTTTTTCTACCCTTATACACCGAATCAGAGAGGACTATTACAGCGGCATTAATCCTCTTCCAAAATTTCTCACTAAAATCACCTTTCCCGCCGCTCTTTTCTATAAGCCTTATACTCTCAATATAAATATTCTCATCCACCATTTTTAGCATATCATAGACTGTAAGTGCGGCAACAGCTACAGAGGTAAGGGCTTCCATCTCAACACCCGTCTTATAAATTGATTTCACCATCGACGTTATTCGGATTCTGTCCTTACAAAACTCAAATCCTATATCCACAAAATCAATCGGGATATCATGGCAATATGGGATTATCTGAGGGACATTTTTGGCCGCAAGCACCCCTGCTACCTTTGCAACTGTCATTGCATCTCCTTTCGGAAGGGACTTTGATTTTACTGCCTTAACAGATGCTGGTTTAGCTCTGACTATTGATTCTGCAACCGCAATCCTTAATGTAGCAAACTTATCTGAAATATCCCTCATCTTTTATCCTCCGATTTCGTATATCCTGGAACGGATTTCGTCTCTCTCAATAATGGACTTGATGTCGGGTTTTGTGTATGTACTTTTTATAAACAGAACGACCTTTCTTAATATTTCCTCTTCTGTCTTTTCATTTAGTTTCAATATATTCAATCTTTTACTTGAAAACAGACAGGGGATTAATTCACCTTTCGAACTGATCCTTATCTTGTTGCATATATCACAAAACTGCCTTGTCACAGGCCTTATAAAACCTATTTCACCCTTCAAATCATCTCTTGTATATATCCCAGAGCGTATGTATCTATTATATTCAGATTTTCTGAAGCCATATTTATCTATCAAAAGCCCCTCTATATTTTCCAAGTCCAAAAACTTCTCCCTCTTGTATCCCCCGACACAAAGAGGCATATATTCAATAAATCTTATCTGAACTTTAAACTCTTTCAGAAAGTCAATAAACAGAGGAATCTCATCAAGCAATTCCTTTCCATAAGCAACAGTATTAATTTTTATCTTGATCTCTTGTTCGATCGTCTCTCTGATTCCGTCCAACACCGTCTCAACATCTCCACCTGTAATTTCTCTATATCTTACATCAGACAGAGATGGGAGAGACACGTTGACCCTTGTAAGCCCTGATGATTTCAGTAATCTGGCATAATATCTGAGAAAAATCCCATTTGTAGTTAATGCCACCTCACTGACATCCTCAACTGAACTGACCAACTTAATTATGTCCACAATATCACCTCTCACGAGAGGCTCCCCACCAGTAATTCTGACCTTTTTCGTCCCAAATTTTGTAAATAATTTTACAATCTCTTTTATCTCATCTGGCTTTAGCCAGTTCTTTGAAAGCGACGAAATCTTTTCTCTTTTTTCGGGATTACAATACAGACATCTCAGATTACACCCATCTGTCACAGAAATCCTTAGATATTCAAACTTCCTTAATATAAGTCGGTCATCATACTCCATAAAAGATAAATTCATACTATATTTTTAATCCTCATAATAACTTTTGTAAATCAAAATCTATATCCCAATTTATCTCCAAAACTCCAATTTTCAGTCTTCTATCCAAGGACGGCTCAAATCGAATGTCGCCTTCAATATCGCACTACACGATGAGAAAAAATCCAGACTGAAGACACAAGAGAAAAACAAAATATATACAACCTAATCACCACAAAAGCCAAGGCATAGGATTTTCTAACCTTATATGTAAAATAAGGCATTTTAAAATAACTATTTACTAATAATTCTCCTCTACAGAGTTTGGAGGATAGACCGTTTCTAACTAACAACACTAATATTTATAGTAAAAAAAAGAACAAACATGTACAAGAAAAACAGACCTACGAGAAAGAGATTTACACCTATGGTCGTAGCCGTTAAATAGAAGGCCATCAACTACGCGATAGGATAGAGGTATTAACAGAGTAAAATGACAGATAACAAAGGATGAAATAACAAAGGATGGGAATAACAAGACGAGATAATAATAGGGAATGATATTATATGCGTGACCTGTGTTTACAATTTAAAAAATACAGAAAACAAACTAATTTAGTTACTAAGTATAGATGTGGATATCTTAAGTAAGGTACATCTTTACTTAAGGCACATCAGACAGAAAACATTTTTTGGAGAATAGTTAGGTTTATTTTAACCTTGGACTTTTTATATCCATAAAACTTTACATAATTACTTAACAGTATTGGCTTTCAGGGTTACCTTACCATTTTTTATTACTACATCAAATTTTATATCTCTGTAGTTCCCTTTTTTCATCAACTCTGCTTTAGTAGTCTTAATTTTTTCAAGAAAATTATCAAAATTCAGGTTTTCAATTGACTCTCCATTATCAAGCCTCATAGCAATGTATTTATCAAAAAGTCTTCTCAATTCATCAAGCTCCGATGTCTTTGATGACTGTCGTGCCTTATCTAATGCCTCAATCTGCTCCAAGCTCGCTACCATTGTAGCATCGGGATTATATTCTTCTACCTTTTCATCTCCAATCATTTCATCAAAACCGCCAGACGACAATTCATCTCCAATAATGATCTCTGTTGAGACAGGCTTGGGGATTGAGAAAGAAGAATCAGCAGACACTGGCTCCCTCTTTATATTTAGCACCTCGCCTCCCTTAGGCTCTTTCGCTACTGATGGCAGCTTTATCTCCTGAGAAACTGGCTTTTGGAGCGGCTGTGTTACCTTTATTTCTCCCGTAAATGTCCTTCTTATATCCTCCTTGGGCACTGAGTCTGAGAATAGAGTAGACGACTTAACAGGCACAGCAACCTTTTCTCTCGCAACAAAGAGGAGTTTATTTATCATCCTCACAAGCTCATCAAACGGAGAAGGGACATTACTTTCTGGGATCTGAACAGAGAAATTGCCTTTGATTGCCGGTATAAGGCCATCCTTAATCATACCTACATTTGAATGAATAGTCCTTGAAATACTAAATGACGCAATCATGCCAATAACCAACACGCCCCCCAAAATCAATAATACTATAAACTGTATATCCTTTAGTTCCTCAAATTTACCAGATAGACTATTTGTTACTGCAACTTTAATATTCTTTCCGGGGACAAGCTCTTGATAAACAGTAATCATCGCTGGAATATTAGTAGGGAAATACGGACTATTCTTTCCTTTTAGTCTTTCATGGAGGAGAATTTTATTATTACTATTTTGCATAATATTTACAAGGACCTCCGGAGCGGTGTGTCTAAAAGTAGAACCTATTAGGTTATCATCGGAAAACAGACTGATATCAAAAGACGTAATGTCTTTTATATTATAAGCCAGAGAGTCATCTATAACCTTTATTACTATCACAGACCCAGCAATATTATTATCCATAAATACAGGCGCCAGAGAGACAATATAAATCTTATTTTTGTGTGTAAATATATCACATGATATATTATTTTCCTTGACCTTTGTAAACAATTCAGAAGATATTATGATATTCAAAATCTCATCTTCTACCAAAGAGATCAAAGCCTTTTCAGCTATGTCATAGTACGCCAAGGTGTACTCACTCTTAGGATTGAAGTTTTCTTCAAGTTTTCCAACAATAGCAGAGTGCAATTTCAACCTATCTATCTGTCCTTTTGGATTAATTGCCTTCTTTTTCTTCAGTTCTTCCGAGATAAGGTTGATCTGATTCGCTATACTCACCGCCCTTAGCTTACCAGAAATCCTAAACTTTTCAAATACCTCATTGAGCTTATTAGTAGCACCCATCAATTCTGTCTTACTATTATCCAATACCATTCTATATGCCCCATAAAATATAAACAGGACAAAGAATGTCACAGTAACAATCATTATCAAAGGAATTAATATCCACAGCTTTAATTTCAACATAGGGTGTTACCTATAATGTATTAGGTAGAATTTATATACTAAATAATATATTATGTCAAAAGTAAAAGACCCCATATTATATTAGGTTAGATATACACATAGATATACACAAAAACAAGGTGTTCAAAAAACTCTCCTAAAACACCAAAATACTATTTTCTATATTTCTATGTGAACTACAGCCCGCGGTCAACCAATACAAAGATCTCGTTTACGTTATAATGAAGATCTCCACCCAATCAACTGCTGTGGGTAAATTATGAATGCTCTAATTGAATTAATCTATTGGAAAGGCCTGTGGCATAGCAAAGGTAATACTAGCAAGCTTCTATAGGAACTGGAGGAAATATGACTCTCAGGAGAATATACCTTTTTTGCCTGATTAAAAAAGTAGAATCTTGTCACACAACGCACTACAATGCCTGAAGACAATCAGATATTTAGTAAGAAATCAGACTCGATTAGATAATTAATTGTGAAAGTGGCAAAAGAGTTCTGAATCTTTGAAGAAATCAGACAAAAACATCACTCAACAATAGTAATAAAAAGAATTTGTGAAATTACAGTCAAATGATCAACATTAATTAGATTATTTTTACTTTAATTTTATATGTTTTTTCTCCAAAACTCCAAAATACACATCTACAATATGTCGCCCACAATTGTATATAAACCTATAAAAATGAAATAAATACATCTAAAGCGAAGTCACTTTGTTATAGATAATTAATCCCAGCGGGCATAAGACTACTCCCAAGTTTGGTATAGCAAAAAGAGAATACCTTTTGATAAGACTACGGAATTTATGTACGGAATAATTTTTGAAGGAGGTGTAACTAAATGTAGGGAATTTTACAAAAGGTATACTTCCGCGGATATCTTATTCACATGAATATTCAAAAAACAATGGTTCAAATTAATTATAATTAATAATCAAAAAAGGCTCTGATTTATTTAATAATTTTTGGCTTGACAATAAAATTAAAAAGTAAAATAATCTGAGACAGTTTTTAAAAGGAGTTTAGTATGATTATTTGTCCAAATTGCAAGCAGGAAAATGCAGATGATTATATTTATTGTTTGTATTGCGGCAGTGAATTAAGAATTACTCCGACGGTTCCACCCACTCCTTCAAATGAACCGATCCCGTTGACCAATGTAGTCTCTAAACCACAGAATATTCAGTCTCCGTCTGGGATCTCAGGTGTCCAGTCCATGCCTTGGGACCAGGTAATACCAAATATCCCAGACACTACTAGGTCATCTCAAGCCCCCACTATCCCTCAGAAAATCGAGGTAGTTCCTCCTCCCATACCTCAAAGTGTCCCAACCACTTCATATACTCCACCTCCGATATCCTCCTCAGCACCAGTAATTCAGGAAAAGAGATGCCCACAGTGTAACAATGTAGTACCACCTGGTTTTAGGTTTTGCGGGTTTTGTGGATTCCAGATTAGTGGAGAACAACTCGATTCACAGGCTAAGGGTAGAACTGTATTTATGCAGGCTGTTATGCCTGTTGAAAAGCCCAAGCCGATCTTTAGAGCTCATGTGATAAAGACGGACGGGACAAGTGGTCCCATATACACACTTTCAACAAAAGAGACGCTATTTGGAAGAACAAAAGGACTTATATTACTAGCCGACGACAAATACGTGTCACCGCTACATGGAAGATTCAAGCTTGAAAACGATGAACTCTATGTCGTAGACGAAAACTCACTCAATGGTATTTATAAAAAGGTCAACGGTGAGGTAGAGATTCATTCACAAGACTACTTCAGAGTTGGTAAGCAGTTATTAAGGTTCGACACTGTAAGAGAGATAGAAGAGATTAATTTTCAAAAGATGGACGGCGATGACTCTCTACAGATTGGCTCCACAGTCTTAAACATTTGGGGTAGAATTGTACAGATACTAGAAGGTGCTAGAGTAGGTGAAACAAGGCTACTGGTAAATAACCCTGTAGTATTTGGGAGAGAGGTTGGAGAGATTTTATATCCATATGATGGATTTATGTCTTCAAAGCATGCTCAAATTGAGATGAGAGAAAGTAGGTTTTTCTTAAAAGACTTGGGTAGCTCTAATGGAACCTTTATTAGGATCAAGGGGACTGAAAAACTCAATAATGGTGACATACTGCTTATAGGGCTGTCCCTTATTCGCATTGAGATAAGATAGCATTTTTTATTGACAAAAAAATTAATTTTAATGTATTTACCTAAGTCCTTTTTCAAAGGAGTGAGAGCATGAAAAAGATAGGTATACTTACAGGTGGTGGTGATTGCCCAGGTCTCAATGCCGCTATTAGGGCGGTAGTTAGAAGGGCTATTGACGGATATGGTTTTGACATCGTTGGATTCAAACGAGGATGGAGTGGACCTATTGAAGGGCTAGTAGAACCACTAACCAAATTGGCAGTTTCCGGAATATTACCTAAAGGAGGAACAATACTAGGCACCTCAAGAACCAACCCCGCAAAAATAGAGGATGGATATCTAAGAATAAAAGAAAACCTTAGAAAATTTGGACTCGATGCCCTAATAGCAATTGGTGGCAACGACACATTAGGGGTTGCAGCTAACATGTTCATAAAGTATGATTTCCCTATAGTCTGTATCCCCAAGACCATAGACAATGATGTCGTAGGCACCGACTATACAATAGGATTCGACACAGCTGTTAAAATAGCCACTGAGGCAATCGATAATTTACATACAACAGCAGAATCCCACGACAGAGTCATGGTAATAGAAGTTATGGGGAGGCACGCAGGCTGGATAGCAGCTTACGCAGGTATGGCAGGAGGGGCAGATCTGATCCTCGTCCCAGAAAAACCATTTAACATTGATGAGGTGTGTGCCGTTCTCAAAAAGAGGCATGAGAGGAGAGGAAAGACATTCTCCATAGTCGTAGTAGCCGAAGGAGCTGTCTCAGATGATAATACAATAAAAGGAACCACTGACAAGATGGATGTTGCATTTGATCATCCAATATTGGGTGGTATATCAGTCACTCTTTCAAAAGAGATTGAAAAAAGGACGGGGTACGAGACCAGATACGTTATTTTGGGACATATCCAAAGAGGCGGAGCCCCTACACCAACAGATAGAATACTCGCAACAAGGCTTGGTCTAAAGGCGGTTGATCTTGTAGCAAATAATGAATATGGGAAGATGGTCGCAACAGTAGGTGGGAACATAGTAGCCGTTGATATCCGTGAGATCGCCGAATTAGACAAGCGCGGAAATTACATAGGTAAGACTAAGACACTGGATATGAATTTTTACAAAGAGTCCGAGATATTTTTTGGATAACTAAGAAGGAGGATATCTTATGTCAAAATCGCTTATTTTGATGGGATCACCGGCAGACAAAGAGTGGTGCAAAAAGATCGCAGACGAACTAAACAAGTTTGGTATTGAATGTGAAATGAGAGTAGCCTCTGCCCATAAGGTCCCCGAACATACACTCAACATCATAAGAAGTTCTAATTGCGACATCATAATTACTGTTGCAGGCAGAAGCAATGCACTCTCAGGCCTCACAGATGGCAGCACTACTAAACCAGTGATTGCATGCCCACCATTGGACGGTCAGAACATTCTCTACGACATATATTCCACCATTAGAATGCCCTCAGGTATTGCACCACTACTTGTCTTGACACCGGAAAATGCTGCCCTCGCCTCGGCAAAAATTATCGGTATAAAGGATGAAAATGTGAGAAAGAGAGTTGAGGAATATCAAAAAGCACAACAAAAAAAGCTCTTTGATGCAGATAAGGAGTTAAGCAATGGGTAGTGTAAAAGATTTAAGGATAGTAAAACAGCCTACATCCGATAAGGCAGGAGAAGGAGTATTCACCTTTTCCGATAGGTATTCTGTCTTTGATTGGGGTGAGATGCCAGATTTAATACCCGATAAGGGACGAGCTATTGCTATACTGGGTGCCCATTTCTTTGAGCTTGCAGAAAAGAAGGGATTTAGGACCCACTACATCGGGTTGGAATCAAATGGAGCATTTCTAAGACTAAATGATTTAAAATCCCCAACTGATTCTATGAGGGTTAAGCTTTTTAATGTAATCAGACCTACACTTCTTCCTGATAAGACCTATGACTACTCAGCATACAAAAACATAACCTCCAACTACCTAATCCCACTTGAAGTAATATATAGAAACAGACTCCCAGAGGGTAGCTCAGTCTTCAAGAGATTAAAGAGCGGCGAAATTACACCCAAAGATCTCGGACTTGATTCTATGCCAGAACCAGGCATAACATTAAAGACACCTATCTACGATGTATCAACCAAACTCGAAAGGATAGATAGATATATCAAATGGGAAGAAGCAGAAAGGATATCAGGGCTTGATGGTAAGAAGATATCAAGACTAAAAGAGATTCTAAGTTCATTAAATCAACTAATCTCCTCCGAGTTTTCAAAGATCGGACTTGTAAATGAAGATGGAAAGATAGAGTTTGCAGTTGATGAAAGTGGAGAGATATGTATAGTAGATGTTTTTGGCACTCTGGATGAATGCAGATTTACAATCGATGGCATGCCAGTGTCCAAAGAGGTAGCCAGAATATTTTATAGAAAGACTCCTTGGTATGAAGCACTAAACAAGGCAAAGGAAAAGGACAAACAGAACTTCAAAGAGATATGTGAGATACAACCAGATAAATTACCAAATGAGTTCAAAGAGGCTATTGCCAATCTATATAGATATTGCACAAATAAAATAACGGGTAGAGAGTGGTTTGCTGGGACACCTGAACTCACCGATTCCATAAGAGTAATTAAGAGGTTTATATAGGTGAGCCCTCTTGATAAGAGAATAGCCTACAAAAAGAAATCAAGTTTTTCAATTGGCAAATACCTCCTTTATTTTCTGGTCCTGGCTACAATCGCATATCTGCTTTTCTATCACCGATTCAACAATAAAACCATTTATGAGAGGGCTGTAGGATTTTTCAAATCAGAGCTCGAAAAGAGCCCAAACATAAGCATTATCGATGCAGACAAAGAGATTAAAAATGTCATAAAAAATACCCATAAAAAGGATACCGCATTTGATCAAAAAAATACCCCACAAAAATTAAATTCTGAGAAAGACGAGATAGAAGAGGTAATAAAAAAGAAACTACAAGAAAGATAGTTTCTAATCCAAAACAAACACACAATTTTACTAATCCTTGTCCGACAGACAAATTAGAAAAATAAAAACGAGGAACTCATAATGCAAGTTGTTTTTCTCATTCGACCCAAATAGACTTCTTCTCTTGTGAACATTCAAGAAATACCTCCCTCAAGTTATAAACTGAATCAATTTTCCTTCAACCGCCTAACTATATCTCTCCTCATCGCTAAAACGTTGTAATAATAAGCGACATTAGTTCATAGCCCACAGGAATAGATTTTATAATAAATGATAGACATTTTTATGTGGAGTTTGGAAATTCTCTCTTATATATTATTTCCCTTAACAACAAAAAAATTACTCTGTCCAATTATTTAATTCAGACATTTTTCATTTACAAAACAGAGATTAATCATTATCATAATTTTATGGATTCCAAATACTTAATCTTTTTTATTTTCTTATTAACTTACCTTGAATCGCCTAATCTTTATTCTGAGTGCAATCGCGGTAGAAAGGCTGAAAACGGAGATTGGGTAACCTACTCAATATATTCCGGTAAAGAAAAAATGGAGCTAAAACTCGCAATAGTCGGTGAAGAGAAGGAAGGTGATGAAAAAGCTATTTGGTTTGAACTCCTGGTAAGAACCAGAGAACTTGATTATATAATCAAGAGACTCATTGTAGGTGATCCAATAAAACCAGATAGAGTCATAAGACAGATCGTAAAGGTTGTAAACAAAAACAGACCAGAATATTCACCTGCAATAGAGGTTCCAGTAGATCATTCTGACAAAGTCGATGATACATTAAAGTCTTTTCCGTGTTTTGATGAAATAGGAGAAAAGATTCAATACAAATTGGGAAAGAAGAAAATAGATGCGTATATTGCCAAAGGAGAAGGAGAGACTAAACCAACCATAATATTTTCCGAGGAGATACCTTTCTTCGGCATTGTTAAAATTGAATCAAAACAATCCAAAATCGACTTACTAAACATGGGTCGTAACGCCTCAACTGAAATCACCGAAGAACCAATAAGACTGATGATTCAGGACGACAATAAAATAAAATGAGCGCAATGAAAATAAAATCAAGTATGACGCTTCTGACCACAAAGAATGTTACCTAGAGTTTTATAAAAGTAGCAAAGAGTATAAATATGAAGTATCTAGGACATCCGAAATTACCTGCCTTAAGGCTAATAAAAACTCTTTTTTCAAAATACTTAAAGAAGCCATGCTCAACAAATTACTGACTAAGATTGAACATGAAGCTAATAATTTTAAAGAAAACGAGAACTCCATAAAAGATGAGACCCCTAATATATTTTCAGTCACACTTCTGGAAGAAAATAAAGGGTACTGATACCAAATTATGTCATCAAGAGAGATTAAAAATTTTATTATCTGGGGGCAGGTTCAGAATTTGACCTTGGTTTTCCAACTACAAAACATATAGAGGATTTTTTCAAGCATATATTTGGCTTTAAAAAAGGCAGAATAATTTAAATCTCACAACAAAAGAAAGGTTACGCCGTGCTTTTTATTGTCTCGGTTTATACAAAACAAGAGATTTATTGCAAAAATAGGTCTGGACTAGGTGAAGACATCTAGCTCTTCTTTACAGAGACCAGCCCGATGCATTTAATCTCGGAGATTTTCTTAGTATTTTATTTAACACAAAAGACTACAACCTCTCACTTCCTTTATCAACACATAAGATTTACAATAGAGGAGAAACTGAAGAGTAAAAATGTCAGAATATCTTTTGGAGGAGTCCCTGATATTTTTAATATGATTCAATATTTGAATTTACCTAAAATTATCTACTTATATTTTTCTGTCTTCCCCATTGGGATTATATAAAGAGGGATTTCACCTTTCCCAAGCTCAAGGACTCTTAATAGTTTTTCATCATCAAATGCTCCAACCAGAACAGAGCCTATATTTAGGGCAACTCCCTGAAGCGATATATTCTGGGCACTGTGTCCTGCCTCCATATGAATATACCTGATGCCACGTTGACCATAGACGGATGTAGTCCTCTCAATTACAGCGGTTATAATAATATGAATAGGCGCATCTTTGCACATCTCAGGTTGATATGTTGTATCAGAAACCTGACTGAGTATATCACCTTCTTTAATCAATTTTAGTGAGTGTGATTCCGGCAGATATCTGTAGAGTCCCGGCTTCAATTTATCAGCTTTTCTCACAGCGATATAAATCTCAAGAGGATAAGTAGCACCCGCAGACGGCGTTGTTTTTCTACCATCAGATGTAGTAAGTCCGTAAGCAGCCCACAGGAGTTGAGATATCTCTTCTATTGAGATTGATGCATCAGTAAATTTCCTGACTGAGCGCCTCTTTTTTAATGTCTCTTCAATAGAAATCTTTCCTGTTGTGTTGTATTGAGGTAACTTTATCTGACCATCCTTCACCATCGATCTCTCCCTTTCTTTGGATACAGCGAATATTGTTATTACTGTGAATGTACTTATCAAGGAAAGCACAATAAAAAAACCAAATATCCTTCTTCTCATCAGAACAAACCCACTGAAAAGTGCCATGCCATAACCGGCTCTGAAACTGCCTCATCGGGCATTAGATTAAATCCGATATCAAGCGCTATCGGTCCCACAGGCGTTCTATATCTAAGACCAAAACCTGTTGTTGCCCTCAGGTGCATTAGTGAAAAGTTATCTGTATTAACCCATAAATTGCCCATGTCCAAGAATAATCCACCATCAAAGCCCTTTGTCAATGGAAATCGAAACTCTATTTTATAAAGGAGATAAGAATTCCCACCCGGAGACAACTTTACCTCCCCTCCTTCAACCTTTGAATCATCACTTATGTCTGCTGGCCAGAGAGCCCCTTCTGCAACCCCTCTCAGTGTGGAACGACCTCCCAAATAAAAAAATAGGTCAGACGGTGTTTGAGAATCAGCGGTCAAAGAGAATATGTTACCGCCTGCGATTTGAAAGGCGAGTGTATTCCTCCTACTTGTTGGAATATAGATATTGTTAATCGAATTCAACTTGACAATTGAAACCGGCTTTGAGCCAAGATTTTGCACATACTCGCTTACAAATGTGAGATAGTAACCTCTATGAGGGTTAAATTTATCATCTCTCTTATCATAAGTAATAGTGGGTTTTATTGAACCCAATATATTAGACCCAAGAGGTGTTCTCAACGCCTGCAATTCCGAATAAGAAAGAGCAGAATCTGGAATTACTGCAGGGGTCCTTTTAAGATACTTATAATCAAGAGAGAGTTGCAAATACAAAGTTAGATATTTAAGTGCTTGTACCTCAAATGAGGGGCTGATGGCGGACCTGTCCATATAGTATGCTCTTTGATTTACGCGTTCATTGATGACATCAAGTCTTGTAGATGCCATCAAAGGGATACCATATATTTTTGGATAATTAAGACCCAGATTGATATATCTGGATATAGCATCTGTAAGGACAAGCTCTTTATAGGCAGCTGCCACACTCTCGTCATAATAACCAGGAACATACATGAACACTTGATAACTTAAAGTCAGTCTCGAATTAAACTCTATTGCACTCCTAAAAAGATTGAGATGATTAAACATAAAAGTAGTCCTTAGCCCTTCTTCCGTCGATAATCCTACAGAATATTCTATATATCTCGGCTCATTTTCCCTCACCCGAACAAGTACATCCTTCTCATGTAAAATATACTCCGGCTCTAACACACTTAGACTAGCATCCTGAAAGACAGATAGTCTGAGTAGCCTTGCCTGAGAAGAGACCAAATCATTCTGCCTTAATATACCCCTTTCCTTGACAAAAACATTCGACAGTATCACAGAATCATTCGTTATGTAATTACCCTGAGGTATTATCCTTTTCACGAAGACCTTGGGATTCTCCTCTATAATAAATCTAACATTGGCATTTTTTTTATCATCTGAAAAGTCAACTACATAATCTACATTCACAAAGAAGAATCCCTCGTTTTCATACATCCTCCTTATACCTAATGCCGCATTTTCAAGCTCAAAGTAGTTAATAGGTTTGTTCTTCAAACCTCTAGCGTTCATAGACAGGATAAAAGATGACAGGGATTTATTGTTCTCAAAACTTATCTTCCTTATTATTGTTTGGACCCCCTCATTTATTTTGTACTTTAATACCACTTTATCTTTCTCTTCGTTAAAAACAGCCTGAGGCTCACCCACCTCAACATTCAAGAAGCCATTCGACTTATAAAAATTTTCGAGCGCAGAGTGGGTATGCAAATACTCCGCGGTAAGTAGCCTCGACTTGTCTTTTTCCACAGATATCCTTCGTTGATACTTTATCTTATCACCAATTTCAGATGATAAAAGTCCATATTCTATCTCCTGATATTTTATCTGCTCAAATATTGATTCTTGAGGAAAGAGCTCCTCAATATGAGTCCTAATCACATCACTAAGCACTTTATGACTATAACTCTTATTGCCTTCAAACTCAAACCCTTTTATTAACACAGCATTTTTCTCATTAATCTCAATCACAAGACGGTCATAGTTTATCTTCCTCTCGACTACAACATTTACCCCAGCAAAGTAATATCCATAAGACCTATAGAGTTCGTATAACTCATACTTTATAATATCCACATCAACCTTCTCTTGAGACTCGATAATACTCATTAATTTTTCTTTTATTGTCTTAAGCGGCATCGTTTTATTGCCTTTGACTAAGACTCTAACAGGTCTTTCGTTCTCAATCTTTATAGTAACATCGCCAGTATTTCTTTGTAAATTATACTTCACAACTGGTTCAGACACTTTCACAAAGATCCTTCCTCGCCTCTTAAAATACTTTATCAAACGCTCTCTTCTATTATTGATCTCTACTATGTCTAGTGGATAACCCTCTTTTAAAGAAAGCATATTTGATATTAGTGACTTCAATCTCACATCATTTACGACTATTTCTACATTCCCTATGGAGGCTCTCTCGTTTTCCTCAATTATCACAAATAAATTCAGTATATTCGGTATCTCAGTCTTCTCTGTATATGTCTTGACGACAGCCTTTCTAAACCCCCTTGAATAGAGGTATTGATAAATCTTTTCAATGTAATTTGTCTCCTGAGCCTTGGAAAAAATACTCATCTTATTAAAATCCATCGCCTTTATTATATCAAGGGATGATATGGCTTCATTACCAAATACCTGGACATCCTTTATGAAAACTGACGGCACGATATCAAAGGTAATATCTACACCATCTCCATTATGAGATGCATACACCTCAATGTTGTCAATGTCGTAAACTTTGTATATTAATTTGATAGACCTCTTAATAGCCTCAGCGTTTAGTCTATCGCCTTTCTTTAAAGGAATAAGCTTTAATATATCAGATTGCATTTCAAAAGATACCCCTTTTATATCAAGGGAGATTACCTTTCTTCCCATAAGATCTTTAAGAGAATTTTGGGCAAACAAAGATGATGCAAAAATAACCATACTTATAATTGCCAATAAAGCCCTTGTCATATCAGAACTCCCAACTCCACTTGATATCTACACCCAAATTGCCTACAGGCACTTGAGCATGGGAATTCCACTGTGTCCTCAGAGATGTCTTTCTATCAAGTTTATAGTCGAGCTCTATCTTTTGATCTTGCGAATAGACAAGAGACGACGCATAGTTTAATCTCAGATTCTGCATTAATTTCCACGAGACCTGAACCTGAGGTACATTCATTCTCAATGTCTCTGAATACTTAGAAGATATCCTAAACGTCTCCATTGGAATAGGTATAATGTCTTTAAGCTTCTGATCAACCCCTACAACACTTGATATGATACCAAACGATTCATCCTGCCCCCTTTCTTGTGAACTAACCTTTTGCAATGTTGTTCCTAATGCAAGACACGTAACAATATCCGTTTCAGATAAAGGGGGGGTAGTATTGTCTTTATATTGAACCCTTATATTTTCATCTCCGCCAGTAATAGACATATCTATATTGTGATCAATACCTAAATTGGTATCATGACAAACTGTTGAGAGAACAAAATCTAAATTATAGGCTATCTTGTATCTTTCTGTAAATTGGACAATTCCTCTCTTAAGAATGTATTCATTCCCTGAAAGCATCATCTTGCCTCTAAGTGCATTTACCGTGCCCAGAAGACCTATTCTTTCATTTGAACCGGTCAATCTCAGATTAGCCTTAAACTCTGAATCTACTACGAGATTATTCTTTACAACTATACCACCAGGAGCCTTAATCCCTATATCAAAGAAAACAAATTCGTTTTCCTTAGAATATGTTGTATACTTGGGTCTTTTTTTAGTTAATTCCAAAAGTAGCATATTAAAATCTACATTCTTGCTATATATCGCCCTCTCAACATCTATCTCCCCACCAATTAAAAGCTTTTTGGTGTCCCCTCCAATGGTTATATAGCCACTTACTACTGATGGTAATTCCTTTGGGAAAGATAAGAATGCCTTTGAGACATCGACCTTTAAATCAAAATTTTTGGGCACAAAAGACTCCAGCTTTATCTCCCCAACTCCAGAGAAGGTACCCCCAGCCAATCTGCCTTTGAGTTCATTTATAACTACTACATCCTTTTGCATGAAAAACCTTAGAGAGGTATTTTCAAAAGGATGTGGAAAAAATGAAAGTCTTACGATTGAACTTGGAACATAGCCGTTCACATTCACTTCTGGCTTCTGGATATTACCTTGAACAAGAAAATCAAGGGACATTGTACCAGTAGCATTTACAGAATTCTTAGTGAGTTCTTTTAGCATCTTAAGAGGAATAACTCCATAGCCACTTACATTAAGAGAGTCTGGATTAAATTGGGCAGAATTTATATTCACCTCTATATCTTCTCCCTTAAAACCAATTTCACTGTACTCTATTAGGCCATCCAAAAGTGTAAGCCTTACAGGAGATTTTAATTCAAATTTCATATCATATACATTAGCCAGCAAATTTTTAACTACAATACTCCCTTCTATACTACCCTTTCTCAGATCACCCATTAGGTCTATCTCAACATCCTCTACAGTAGAGATATTTACATCTTCTACAAAAAATCTTAGGATATCCATATCCCTTATACTTGCCTTAATAAAATATCTCTGCCACTGCTCATGGTCATTCTTCATCAAGAAGGTAATTCTTTTGTCTTCCAACACTGCAGACAATACAAAATCTCTACCCTTTAACGAACCCTCGGCACTTAGCATCCCTAACCTGGTTGAAAGGACACCAAAATTCTCTACGGTCCCGGTAAAGTTTATAATAGGACTACTCAGACTCCCAGTCCCAAGAATGGCTCCATTGAAAACACCTGACAGTTTTACAGGAAGTCCTCTGATGAATCTACTTTCGCCCGTCTTTATCCCATTAATCTTTACCTCAAACATCAAATCTTTATCTTTTGATAATTTGGCATTCGCCTCAATGTTCCCTTCATAAAGATTTACTAGAAGTTTTCTAAGTGCTAAATCGCCTTGCTCAAGGCTCATAACGCATTCAAGCCTATCTATCTTTTCATCCCACAACAAAAGATCAGTCATTATTGTCTCAACATCCCCGCTTAAACTATTTATCGGTCCTTTGAGTCTCGCCTTGATGCTAACAATCCCATCTCCCACCTCTACAACCTTAAAAGATTTGGGCAAAAGTGTGACAATATTCTTAGCTTTGGTCTCCTTTATCTCAGCTGTTGCATCTATATCCGGGGAACCACTCATATCAAGTATAACCTCTCCACTATAAGCCATGTCATCGACTCTACCTGATATATTTTTGAAAGATAAGAAATTGTTGAAAAATTCAACAGATACCCTAACGGTCCCTCCGTAGAAATTCTCAAATGAGAATCCCCTCGCATTTACATCTCCCGAGATTTTCAGTGAAGAGAAAGGCCCTTTGATACGAGCATTAAGCTCTGCCACACCCCTTATATCAAGCCCTGCAATAGGTGTTATATCTGAAAGGTCAGTATTTTCACTCTCAGCCTTTAAATCCATATAACCATCTCCCAGAAATCCAATAAAAGAATTTCTAACTTTTACAAATGACCTCTCTGTACTTACATCAACACTTTTTAATGCTACTCCCCTTTCAGTTATTATAACGTCTCCGGAGACACTTGAACCCTTCAAGTAGAATACCGGTTCGCCTCTATTCGGTAAAAAGTAATAATTAGGAAATATCTTAGGACCAACAACCGAAAGAACAGGCTTTGTTTCTATTATGAACCCCTCATTAACATCCATATAAAAGACAAAATCAACGGAACCTTTTATATCCAACATGACTATTGAATTTACACCTAGATTTCTTAGAAGCTCCGCAAGTTCAAGTCTTGTGATATTTACGTTACCAACAAATCTAACCTTATCCTTGATACTTCCAGATGCATTAACCAAAACTCTATTCCCATAGTTATCTATCTTAAAATCCCTCACTTGAATATCACCATTGTCATAAATAACATCACCACTAAAGTGACCTATCTTAAATTCCTCGATATTTACATTACTACCAACAATATTACAATCTACAATAGGACGGGTAAGACTCCCTTTTAGTTTACAGTTAAGGAGCACATCACCACCAGCCTTATGCATATTGACAGGATAATTCTTCAGATAAAAAAGTGGTATATCAATATGAGCATTTATATCAAATTCTGGAGTTGATAAATTTTTTATATCTCCGGAAGCAACAATAACCTTTTTGTTATCAACTGATACAGATACAGACCTGATTAATAGCACATCATCTAACAAGCTTATAGTAGAGCTGATACTCACATTATAGAAATCATCCTTAATCCTAACTTTCGCATTTAAATTTTTTAAATTTATATCTGCAGACTTGGCTATATAGGAACCAGACAGTTCCTGTAATTCAACCCTCCCCTGTACTAGGTCCTCATATTTTAGAGATATATCCAAATTTGAAACCAAAAACTTTTCTATTGTTATGTCCGGTATTTCACCAGTTTCATCTCTACCTTTTTTTTCTACTGGCCGTTTCCCGAATAACTCTTCCAAATCAACAATCTTGCCATCTCGTATCTCTAACTCTGATTCTATACCATCAATTGATACCTCAGACACAACAAACTTACCCAAAAGTAGGTATGGTATGCTAAGAGAGGCATTGAGCCCTTTAATCCATATAACTGTTTTTTGAGAGCTATCCTTCAACCCAAATTGACTTATTCGTAGTTCGGCAGTAAATATATCCAACCTTATTGATTCAAGATTGATGTTTAAACCTGTAGTTTGGCGAACGACATCCCTTATCTTCTTGCTAACATATTCTATACCCTCAGGAGACTTAAGAAATAAAAACAGCAAGAAATAGACTATCATCACTATACCAATTAGGACAATTGCTATCCTAAATGGCAAGAAGGCGATATTTTCAAGTCTCAACCACCATCTTCTCATCAGAGGTACAATTTATCAGATTATCATCTTCTTTCAAACTATTTTAATTACGAGTTGACCCTTTTATGTTGGCGTGAACGATATGGCCAATTGTCAATGAGCAGTGCCCATAGCATACAATTTGTAAGCCATGTCAACAACCGCGGTTAAACACCTCTAAAAATAAGGTGTTTTTGCAGAGTTAATTCTATTGCTGTAGACATATATATGTCTAGCATTATAAACTCCCTGTCCTAAGGGCTTGATGAGACCAACTTTCAAAGTCGTTGACTATACTGGCATAATATATTTAAATGTGGGTGTAGTATAAAGAGAGAATATTTTACGTTTAATACAAAGTTAAATCTAGTGGTATCAAAAAGAGTTAAGTCTATTACTTGGAGGAGTTTATAAATTTGATTATGTTCTTTTTGTAAGGGGGATATATTATCCCTCTTTCGGTTATAATCGCATCTATATATTTAGCTGGTGTCACATCGAATCCGAGATGTATAGCCTTAATCCCTTTGGGAGCAATCCTTTTGCCAGCAATGACCACAACCTCCTCACTACTTCGTTCTTCAACGGGGATCCTACTACCATCTTTTAAATCCATGTCAAAAGTGGATAATGGTGCCGCAACATAGAACGGTATTTTGTTTTCCTTTGCTAGGACAGCTAATGAGTACGTCCCTATCTTGTTGGCGGTATCTCCATTTCTAACTATCCTGTCAGCTCCTGTTATAACCAAATCAATCTTGCCCAATCTCATTAAAAAACCAGCCGCATTATCAGTGATAACAAAATGCCTTATCCCGAGTTTCTTCAATTCATATGAAGTCAACCTTGCCCCTTGAAGATACGGTCTTGTCTCATCCACAAATACTGTAATATTCTTACCTTCCTCAAAAGCGGATCTTATTACACCTATTGCCGTCCCGTATCCGCCAACAGCAAGTGCACCAGCATTACAGTGAGTCAATATTGAGGCACTAGTTGGAATTAGTTGATTACCATTCTTTCCTATCATCCTATTTACCTTAACATCCTCATTAAGAATATTTATGGCCTCACTCTCTACAATTTTTATAATATCCTCAAATTGATACCGATCTTCTACTAGGAGTGATTCAGCCCTCTTGAGCATTCTATTAAGTGCCCACATAAGGTTAATAGCCGTAGGCCTTGCTGAGCCTAAAAATCTGTGTATATGCCTGAGCTTTTTTACGACATATTTTCTACTACGAAACTTTAACCTTCTTAGCCCAAGTAAAAAGCCAAAAGCCGCAACAATACCGATTGCAGGGGCACCACGAATTTGCATATCCCTAATAGCGAAGAAGACATCTCTTTCATCTTTCAACTCTACCCACTTTTCTTTAGCCGGCAGAAGTCTCTGATCTATTATATAAAGTCTTTTATCTCTCCACCTAAGAGGGCTTAGCTCTCTCATAACTCAGTCTCCTATGCTTTATCGAGTTCTGATTTAACGATCTCCCGCGCCTTCTTGGGGTCAATCTTGCCCTTCATTCGTCTCATAAGTTCCCCCATAAAAAAGCCGATAAGGTTTTGATTCCCTTTTTTATATTTAGCCAATTCTTCGGGATGAGAGGAGATTATTTCTCTAACACTTTTAATTATCTCTTCTGTATCATCAATAATCTCAAACCCCTTCCGGTTGATTATCTCCTGCACATCACCACCTTCTTCAAACAATATCACAAAGATCTCCCTTGCCATATTGAGGGTTATCTTATTATCTCTAAGTTGCTTTATTATTGCCACCAACTTGTGAGGAGTTACTGGTGATTCCTTAATAGAGATCTTTCTCTGGTTTAACTCTCTCATATAATCATTTATTATCCACGAGGCGATCTGCTTCGGCTCATTAAGAAGTAATATACAGTCCTCAAAGAAATCAGCAATCTGTTTGTCCTGAACTAATATATCAGCCTCATAACTTGAAATACCAAATTGTTCAATATACCTCTTCTTCTTTTGGTGAGGCAATTCACATATGTCCTCTCTGAAAGACAGGATATCCTCATCAGTCAATATGAGAGGGAGTAGATCAGGTTCTTCGAAGTACCTATAATCGTGGCTCTCCTCCTTGCTCCTCATAGGGCGGGTAGTATTTTCTTTGGGGTCATATAGCATAGTCTGCTGTTCTATCTTCTCGTTTCTCTCCAAAATCCCTATATGCCTTTCAATCTCACATGTAAGTGCCCTTTCGAGAAATTTAAATGAATTTAGATTTTTTATCTCTGTCTTTGTGCCCCACTCATTTGAACCTTTTTTTCTAACCGAAATATTTGCATCGCATCTAAGCGATCCCTCTTCCATATTCCCATCACAAACTTCGAGATACATCAATACGTTTCTGAGTGTTTTAAGAAACTTCGATGCCTCTTCTGGAGAAGATATATCAGGCTCTGTAACTATTTCTACCAAAGGAACACCAGATCTATTATAATCTATATAACTCTTTTCAGGGGATATATCGTGCAAATCTTTACCAGCATCTTCTTCCAAATGAATCCTCTTAATTCTAATCTTCTTTGGACCATTTCCTGTCTCTATCTCCAAGTAACCACCTGTCGCTAAAGGTTTATCATATTGAGTTATCTGATACCCTTTCGGTAAATCAGGATAAAAATAATTTTTTCTCGCAAATCTGCTTTCCTTATGAACAAAACAATTAAGTGCCAGTGCAGTCCTCACGGCTAGCTCCACAGCAAATCTATTGAGCACAGGTAGTGTACCGGGCATTCCAAGGCAAACTGGACAAACATTTGTATTTGGATTAGAGCCAAATCTATTTGGACATCCACAAAATATCTTACTTCTTGTCTTTAATTGTGCATGAACCTCAAGACCTATAATAGCCTCATAATTCATAAATTTACCTCATTCAAGATATCCATACAATTAGATTCTTTTTCGTAAAAGGCAGCTACATTTATTAACACATGCTCATCAAATGGCTTTCCTATAAACTGAATTCCTATTGGGAGCCCGTCTTTATTTTTACCGGCCGGCATTGAGATTGAGGGCAATCCGGCGAGGTTTACTGGGATTGTAAATATATCTGATAGATACATAGAGAGAGGATCAGAAATTTTCTCGCCTAGTTTAAAAGCAACATCAGGTGTAACAGGCATGATAATAGTGTTTACCTTAGAAAAGCTTCTATAAAAGTCATTTGCTATAAGCCTTCTTACCTGAGATGCCTTTTTGAAAAAGGCATCATAATAGCCGCTCGAAAGTGCAAATGTCCCAAGTATAATTCGTCTCTTAACCTCACTACCAAACCCCTCTAACCTGGTTTTTAGGTACATATCTTTTAGGTTCTTGTACTCCTTGGCTCTGAGCCCATACTTTACTCCGTCGTAACGAGCCAGGTTTGAAGAGGCCTCTGATGTGGCGATTATGTAATATACAGCAACAGCATATTTGATATGTGGCAGTTCTATATAAGTAACTGGCACCCCACTCCTTTCGAAAAACTCAATAACACCTCTATAAGCCAAAAAGACCTCAGGATTGATACCTTCGTACACCTCGGGTCTCAGTATTCCAACTCTTATTTCAGATGGATCTCCCACCGTCCAATCCGTATAGCGAGGAACAGGTGTTGACATAGTAGTTGAATCCTTGGGGTCATTTCCGGCTATTGACTCAAGGAGTATTGCACAATCTCTGACACTCCTACACATGGGCCCCGCTTGATCCAACGAAGAAGCAAACGCAATCATACCATATCTGGAGACTCTACCATAAGAAGGTTTCATGCCAATTATGCCACAAAACGCCGCTGGCTGTCGTATAGAGCCTCCCGTATCAGTACCGATTGAGGCAGGCGTAAGTCCAGCCGCAACTGCCGCTGCAGAGCCTCCAGACGAACCACCCGGAGATCTACTCAAATCAAAAGGGTTTCTCACTGGCCCAAAGTAAGAATTTTCATTGGATGAACCCATTGCAAACTCATCCATATTTAGTTTGCCAAAGATAATTGCACCTGCATCCTTAAGCCTTCTTACAATTGTTGCATCAAATGGGGGGATAAAATTTTCAAGAATCTTCGAACCACATGTAGTTCTTATATTTTGAGTAACAAATATATCCTTTATTGCAACTGGCAATCCCTCAAGTGGTCTTATATTGTCACGTCTTTTTGTGATCAGATCATCCGTCTTTTTAGCTTCAATCAACGCTGATTCCTCACTTATTGTTATAAAGCAATTGAGCACTGGGTTAAGTCTCTTTGCCCTTTCTATATACGCCCTTACTAATTCAGTACAACTAACCTCCCTTTTCAATAAGAGATTTTTGATCTCAAATATTCCTAATCTAGAAATCTCCATAAACACCCCTTGTCACTTTTAATCAATTACTTTTGGGATTTCGAATAATCCTTCTTTCTCTGCAGGTGCATTTTGAATGGCGCTTGTCAGGGAGAGCCCATCTTGAGTTATATCTAATCTAAGGGTAGATGGACATTCAATCCCACTAAACATAGGAGGCACACCCTCAGTATTTAACTCATCAAGCATTGCTATGTAATCTAAAATTCTCTGTATCTGAACCTTAAATTTCTCAAATTGGTCGCGTTCTATTTCTATATTTGCTAGACTTAACAGGTGTTCTATAAGTTTATCATCCACTATTATCTTTTTCATATATACCTCTTTTAATGACAAACCAAACACTGCCACACCGAGAATCCACAATATTTATAATAACTTTATTCAACAGTGTAAATATGAAAATCACCTAATTAACTCCTCTATCTCAAGCTCGTGTGGCAAAAGTTTGGGCGGAGATACCAAGTACTGATCAGGCGATATATGGAAGAAATTGGAGACCTTAGATGTATATATACATGCATAGTCTTCCACCTGTGCTCCAAATTTAGAAAGCTCATTCTCCTCTCTCAGTAAAGAACCCCATTCAGCATTATATTTCTTAGATATGGCATCTCTTTTCTTTTTAATAGCTTCAATAAGTCTCTGATGTTTCCTTTTCAACTTCTCAAAATCACCTCTAAGACTTTTATCACATCCATCCTCATTCTTCATATTATACTTAATTAAATTTAATGACCTATCTAAAATTATACTCTGCATCTCCATACGATTTAGGCTCTTAATCTCTTTCATATTCTCTTGTGAGACCTTTATCTCTTTTTCCAACTCTGGGATAATCATGCACGTCCGCCATAATGTCCTCTTTTTGGAAGAGAGTATGTCCCCGTATATATGATCACCTACATACAGTATCTGCTCACCACGAATCGCACTCAACCTTTCAAAGTCGTTTATGTTACCCCCCTGATATATAATTCCCTTAATGAAAGATGCTATAGTTGTTTGTAACGGCTTAATTTGTGAATTCGACACATCCACGGTATAAAACATGTTATTCGAGTTAAAGAAATCCGGCTTCTTTGCTCCAACAATGATTATATCGAAATATCCGGTCCAATCTTTATATTCTCTCATGCGATTGCTTAAGAGATATGACATTACGGCATTTGTATACTCCCAGTACGAATTGGTTAACAAAAATAGCTTTTTTCCATTAGATTTAAATCTGTGAAGTGTAGGAGGTAAAAGAGGGTCATATTCAATATACTTAGGTATATCAGATAACACTATTTGTTTTAAGGTATTATCCTGATGAACCTCATCTATACACTTTCTCACATCCGAAATAAGTTTTGAATATTTTACAAAGTGAAACCGCTTTTTATTTCTTATATTGTCAATCGCATTAATGATAATAGCAAGCTCAGGAATAGAAAATAGTGTATCAAGCCACATAAAATCTTCAGAAAATAGATCTAGCTTTTTATTTCTATAATTGGAATATCTCTCCTCATAAGTCAACATCCTCTTCCCATGCATAGCCCTGTGGACAAAATTGTATTTATCAAGTTTAAGTATATTGCCATTAATCTTATCAACCACTAGTCCACGCATCAAAAAGCCACTTTCAAAATTACCTTTGAATAGTTCAGCTGGGTAGCCTTTTTCGACGAGTCTTTCAATAGTCTTCTCCATAGCCAAAATCTCAAAATCCGGATATTTATATATAGCCAACGTATAATCCATATCAAAGCCTATCATCTTGATGGAGCTCAATCTAAGATTCCTATTAACAAAGATTAGTGATTCTATAGGAATTCTATTCTTATATGTCTCAGTTCCTCTCATAAACAAGACTTAAAAAATATAATTAATCATACATAATTAGGCAAGAACTAATTTAGGGATAAAAATTCTACTATCCGAATAAACACTCAAAAGACAAGAAGTTAGAAATTCGTGCCTAAAAACGGCAAAATTTAAAAAACATTTGATTTACCTAAAATAATAGGAAGCAGAATCATAGCCTATTTCTTTGACATAATACAATAAATATATATTATTGCATTGGTTTTTGATCTATGAGTTTTGGAATACTTTTGGGAATAATTACCGCACTTCTCACAAGTGGTGCCGATGCACTATCAAAAAAGGTATCATCAAAGGAATCGGTCTATGCTGTCTCTATGTCCCGTTGGCTATTTTCACTCCCGGTCCTTCTTGTCTTCAACTTTAATTCGATCATCATCCCCTCTATCAACATAGAGGCTATTCTATGGTTAATAGTAGTATCTCCATTAGAGCTTTTAGCGATGATTCTATATATCAAAGCTATTTCGCAACATGATATGTCTCTGGTTGTTCCATTCCTTTCACTGACTCCCATGTTCTTGCTTTTTACAGGGTATGTGTTTCTTGGAGAGAGAGTCGATTCTTATGGAGTAATTGGAGTCACTCTCATAGTAGTAGGAATATATCTTATGAATATATCCGACCCAAAAGAGGGGATAACTGCTCCTTTTAAAAATATCCTAAAAAATAAAGGTGCGATATACGTAATTATAGTTGCGATAATTTACACAATTACCTCAACGATTGGGAAGAGGATTGTTACCCTCGTAGGTCCTTCCTTTATGAGTTTCTGGTATCTTGCATCACTAACAATAGTTTTATTCTTATTTATAACAATAAAAAGAGAACCGGTCTTCCCAGCCTTAAAATCAAATTTTCTCACTAATATTTCAATTGGGACATTTGTTGGACTCGCCGCATATACACTCTTCTACTCCTACCAATTAATTCCTGTCTCTTATGCAATTGCTCTTAAGAGGACATCAATATTATTTGCAGTCTTATGGGGAAAAATATTTTTTAATGAATCTGACTTCGGCAAACGGGTAGTTGGGACGGTAATTGTCCTAATAGGAGTCGCTGTAATTATCTTAAAGGCTTAAATCTCTTATGAACCCAGAGCCATTGAGATGGATTCTCTCTTATGAACTTTTCGAGCAATTCATTTAAGTAATTCATAGAATTTTGAATCTCTTCATCAGAATGATCTCTCAAGATATGTGGTTCATAAAAGATTATCTCATAACTCCCCAATTCAACTCTTCTAATAAAGACAGGGATTATAGGTCTACCACTTCTGATTGAAAGGATCTGTGGTGTAAAGGTTGTATTAACCATTTTATTAAAAAATTTCGCTGGTCTGCCGTGTCTTGGAGGCATGTTTTGATCAATTACTACCCCCAAAACACCCTCTGACCTTAGGAATCTTACCAAAGTCGCAATCCCCGTATGTTCCCAAAATACAACCTCATTACGAGATCTTCTTAGCTCTTCCAATAAACTTTGTAATGGAGAAAATTTAGTCTTCCGAGATAATACTCCAAGCTTTATGCTATTTTCACAAGCCACCCTTTCTAAAATATCCCAATTACTTGTATGAGCCGTAGCTACTATCGCTCCACCTTTTAGTCTTTGTATCCAATTCTCTAATCCCTTGTAGGCTACTTTGACCTTTCTTTGAGATATAAATTCAAGAAAAGAGATTACAATATTTATCATTGATTGTAAGACTATTCTTTTACCCTCATCCCTATCTACCCCCAGTACCATACATACGTTTTTAATAGCCTCATTTCTTCTTATTCTTAGGACATAAAACCAAAGGTACCCCAAAAGATATCCTAACATATAAAAGACCTTTTTCGGGAGTAACCTTAGAAATAGACCTTTGAGCCTAAGTAAGAGAGTCACAGAGATTCTCCAACACAGTTCGCCCTTCTACTATCTCCAAGTTTACTCTAAAAATATGCAGATCCCTTACCTTATTTAAGATAGATGTATCTCTAAGATAGTCCTTTTCTGTTGTAATTACCATTTCAGCGCCGTTTTTCATAGCTGTCATATTTATCCTTTCGATATCCCTTCCTGTATATCGGTGATGATCACCAAAAGAGAGATGTCTTATCGGAGAAACACCAATTTCAGACAACATATCTATGAATCTATTGTCCCTACCGATTCCACAAAATGAAATCACCTTCTTACTTGACTTAGTAGGTATACTTACCTCTTTCATATCATTTACCCGAATAAGAGCCTCGGGTTTAAAACGAGAGTATACAAATTTTAGGGAATTATTAATGCTTAAAAAATCTTTTTCTATATCCTTTTCTATTTGACACCTTCTATGTGAGACAAACCATATAATATCTGCAAGGGCAAGGACATTTTTCGACTCTCGCATTGGTCCTGCTGGCAGGCAATATTCATTTCCAAATCTGTCAAAGTAGTCAACAACCAATATCTGAAGATCTGAGGCTACCTTAAGGTACTGAAATGCGTCATCTAATATGCAAACATTTATACCACCCTCAAATATGGCTCTTTCTATGGCATCTACTCTATTTCGAGATGAGTAGACGAGGGCATCTTTTGCTCTAACAAATATCTCTGTGGCTTCATCCCCTATCTCGGCTCCATCCTTTTCACTTACAACTCTTCTTGATGACCTTCGCTTGTGCTGAGGCGAACCATAACCAGAGTGAACAATACCCACCCTGAGCCCCCTCTTAGAAAGCATCTCTGCAAGATTTATTACTACTGGCGTCTTCCCGGTCCCTCCATAAGTTAGATTCCCCACCGAGATCGTAAAACAACCCGCGATGTTCCTCTTCAGAAGTCTTTTCTGATATAGATCTCTCCTGAATCTTACAAGCCTCTCATATACATAAGATAAAGGTTTTAACATCTTTACCAGCATATTATCCTTAGAATTAGTAAAATGGAGATCCTCAATCTTCTTCTTTATACGACTCATAAAGTCTCAATGCCTCACTTGTTATTATATCAGCAGATATGCCCCTTATACAACCAAAACTTTTCATACTACTACAAATTGATGTCCCATAATCAGAACACGGTGAACAATCATAATCAGAAGCAATGAGTGAGAAATGCCCATCTTTTGGCAACCATCTACTACTAGGTGTAGAACCAAATATAGCAACCGTCGGGACTCTAAGAGCTGAGGCAATATGAAGGGGGCCTGAATCAGGTGTTATCAGCACATTCAATCCCGATATTGTCTCTATAAGGCCCTTTATATCTGCTGATGTGGTATCCAAGACATTTTTGTATCTACACATTATATCTCTTGCAAGCTGAGCACTTATATGTGACCCGATTAATACTACCTTAAATCCCAGTGCCGTGACATGTTCGGTTATTTTAAACAACTGCCCCATGCTAAGCCTCTTAGAAATGTGCCCACCTTCAATATTTATCCCTATCACCTTATCCCCTTTTCTTCTTGAATAAAACAGAAAATATCTCTTCTCAATGAGTTCTACTCCTATTACTTTTAGGAATCTTGCGTATTGATCCAAGATATGTTCTAACTCATAGTTCTTCCAAAACATTCTTTTGCTAAATCTCAAATAGCCTTTTGGAGAGGATATCCTCCCGATTAGAGCAGAAAACACCTTACCCTGAAGGTCTAATGTCAAATCGTAGTGGTCAACCTCTCTTTTCAATCTTAAAAATTCTGCTATCCTATCTGCACTCCTATCAAAACCTATTACCCTATTTATAAAGGGGTTAGATGAAAATATTGGGATATACTTACAATCTGTTAGGAAATCTATTAATACTGGCTTGAATCTGTCATAAATGGCTTTAATTACAGAAGTGGCAATTACTACATCTCCAAGAGAACTATATCTAATAATAAGTATTTTCATAGATCACGAAATAGACGATACCTGTTCTAAAATAGACTCAACCTTTGAAAACTCTTTCTCCAATTCCAATACCTTTGAACTAATTAAATCCGATAACCTCTTTCTATGTAAATCATTTCTCAGTATCTCTGACATAGTAGCAAATAACTCCTCTCTATTATTAACCAAGATCAATCCAAATCCTAGCAGGGTCTTCACAATGTCTTCATAGTTCCTCACATTCCTTCCAGTCAAGACTGGCACTCCCCATGCCGCTGGTTCAAGGACATTGTGACCACCTCGATCACACAGCGAACCCCCTACAAATGCAACACTTGCAAAGGAATATAGATAAAAAAGGTCCCCAATAGTATCAACTATCATTATATCAAAATCACTATGTTCATCTGTAAAATAAGAGACAATAATCTCTCTAGGCGTATTTATCATCCTAAGCTTTTTTCTCATATGTTCCTTTCGCTCCAAATGCCGCGGTGCTACAATGATCTTTATATCATCAAACTCAGATACAAGTCTTTCAACCACGTAAATCACATCATCCTCTTCCTCATAATGTATAGAACCAAATACTACAACTCTCCCTATATTTTGAAACCTCAATCTCAAATTCTGGTGGATATCCTTCCTTTGCATATCTATAACGCTTTTATATTTTGTATTAGTACACACAAGAATCTTTTTTTCATCTACACCTAGCAGCCTTGCCATATTAGCCGATTCCTCATTCCTTACTATCATCATCGTATACTTACCAAACATATTAGATGTCAGATAAGCTAGTATCTTGTAGAATAAGAGACTTTCCTTCTTTATATTTCCATTTATTAGAATGATTTTTATGCCGTTTTTACTAAGCCTGTGCACTAAAATAGGCCAAAATTCAGATGCCTCAACAAATAAAACAACCGGTTTATAAGCTTCTAAAAAACGATTTATTGAGAAAGACAAGTCAAATGGGAGATATGCAAATTTGATATCACTTGGGAAAAACTTCCTAACTATGTCTCTTCCACTTTCTGTGTTGGAGCTTATGAGTATGCCATAGTCTCTCTTATATCTATTATAAAAAAACTCAATAACAGGTTTTATAGATAATATATCTCCTGCCGATGCCCCATGGAACCATATTGAAGAAATGGTCCCCTTTTCCTTCTTAAATATGTACAGTCTATCAAAGATGGTATTTCGAATCCTTGGAAAAAGAAACAATGCCGGGAATAATATAATGAACAGAATTGTAAAAAGTGTTTCATATATGATCATCATATCTTTGGAAAGTCCTTATCCCTTCTAGTAATTCAATGATATCCGAGGTAGATTTTATATATCCCGCCATTTCAGGAACTGCAAATATATTAACTTTATTTTTGTATTGTGCCAAAAACTGCTCAACATTTTTTATTATCTCCTTCCTTAAACTTATGTTCCCAACAAAATATCTCTGAATCAATTCCTGAAGTTTAGCATCTTTTATATCTGCGACAACTAAATATGGTGATTCCGTATTGTCACTCTGTGCCATACAAATTATAGGTGCTCCACAAAATGAACACAACCTGTTTATAAATATCCCATCAACCTGGTACCTGTGATTACTCAAATATTCCATCAGAATCTCCACACTTCGGAAAGAAACATCATTTGGAAGTGTAACAATAAAAAACCCACATCTTTTGGAACTATAAAATCGTTTTATAAAGTCTGCTCTCTGTTTAAAACCCTGAAGAAGAGGCGATAGGTCATTAATAAATTTTATTAGCTCTGTTAACATCTCCATACCAGTAAACTTTGCAATATTTTTAAGTATGAATATCTCTTTTTTCATTATAAACTTTATTGGAGTGCTACTAATATCGATATATGGGATTAGGGAAAGTAGAAAATCATTTGAGAGAACATCTAATACACGATTCGAGGCTTCAAGATATGAAATTGCATAAACCGATGGTGGTGAATCCACTATTATTATGTCGTAGTTCTCTACATTCATCATATAGTATATCATCTCGGAAACAATATATTCGTCAAATCCAGGCAAATAATCTCTCAGATATTTATTGAATCTGTTTTTAACTATCTTATCAAAAGTTCTAGGAGAGGCATATTGTTTTAGGATTATTTCCCATGATCTAGCCACATCTATCATCATTGCATGTATATTAAGCTCTTTTACGTATACGATATCCTGTTCTCCTTTTATGTGTAATGTATCCATCAGTCTCTTTGATGGATCAATTGTAACGACCAGCGTCTTTTTACCGAGCCTTGATGCGGCTATACCTAGGACCACAGAAAGTGTTGTCTTTCCAACTCCTCCAGAACCGAGTGTCTGTATAAGCGTCCTATTCGCTACTATACTATTTATCTCACTATTCACAATATCTCCTCAAATGTGTAGAAATATTTTCTATAACATTTAACACATCAAAATTATTTTCAACCACAGGACATGTAATTATCCTTCTATCTTTTTCCTCTATATTCGAGACAAGTCTAATATATTCCTGTTTTCTTAAACTAATATCAATTAGCTTTCTTCTAATACAATTTCTCATGTGTTCAGGAATAAGATTAATTTTGGATTTGACATATTCTGCATCTTCATCTGGCATATCTTCAAACTGATTTACAAATAAAACACCGAACTGAATAGATAGCCTCTCTGAAAGTGTCCTATATATCTCAAGAGCCTCATTTACAGGGGTCTCTTCGCAGGTAGTAGCTATATGAACAGCCGTTGCATCTCTGTCGGTAAGCATGTTTTCAATATCGATTGCCCTATCCCTTAGTGGTCCTGACGGAGCAGCATCATTAATTATACGGGGAAGGTTCAACATTGATATAGCCATACCAGTAGATGGAGCATCAACTACTACATAATCGTATAGAAAGTCATTATTTTTATCTTTCAAAGTACAATAATACCACAGCTTGCCTATTAGGAGGAGAAAGGAGAGGGAGGGCATAGCCCTTAAAGAACTCCTCACCATCTTATCCTCAAATATTAGTTTGTATAGTCTCTTAAATCTTAAGACCATTGTAGCATACTCCTCAAGTGCAGACTTAGGTTCTATGTATATATAGTCTATCCGTGGAAGGGAGCTCCTTAATTTATAAAATAGCTCATCACTTGCATCAGCATTCACTTCTATTGGACTCATCTGGGCGAACAAGACCTTTTTTGCCCTACTTCTAAGAGTAACAGCCAGAGATATTGAAATTACAGACTTGCCAACCCCACCCTTACCGGTAATTAGGTGGACTCTTCGATTTAAAAGCATATCTTTAATATCTGCGAACCACCGATCCATTTTTAGTCTACAAACAGCGACTTAATGGCTATAAGAAATAATATCATTGAACCCAGGAATTGAGCAACCCTTCCAACAAACCTATGTAGTATGCTACCTATATTAAAACCTATCAGCGTAAGTACAAAGCACGTTATTCCAACTATGACGGCTGTCAGGAGTAGATTTTGTCTGAGCATAGAATACGCGAGACCTACCAAAAGGGAGTCTACACTCGTTGCAAAGGCAAGATATAATATTCTCATCTTATCTGCTTCCAAGCATTTCTCTTCTCCTTTTATACCCTCTATAAACATCTTGATGGCAATGCCAGCAAGTATTAGTACAGACAAGATTTTAGCGTATTTATAGATGATAGTTATTATCAGTGACCCAACCATATTACCTATGATTATCATCACAAATTGAAAAAAACCAAACCACAGACCTAGTTCGAGCATCAACCTCCTGTTTTTGGGAGACTGAATACCATAACAAGAGGCTACAGCCAAACAGTCCATTGAAAGCGCAACACCAGCAAAAAATGAAAATAATATACCCATACTTACTCCCATTCCAATAATCTCTTCTCTTTACTCAGTTTCTTTATCTCAGTTATATCTTGAGATACCTCAAGTGTACCCAAATATCTACCACTTTTATCTCTTACGGCAAAATACCTGATATGTATATCTCGGCCATTTAACTTTACATAGAATTCTGCAACATCTTTCTCTCCTTTCTTAAAGGCATTAAGAATCTTTTCCACAATATATACCGATTTTGGAGGATGACACATCTGTACCTTCCTACCAATCACACCGGGACTCCTTGGAAAAATTCTATCTTTGTTATCAGAGTAGTATCTTACCTCATCATTCTCATCTACAAAAGAAATATCTACAGGCAGCGCTGTAAGTATGGAATCCAGTTGCTCAAGAGACAAAACACCTGTCGAAAGATTTAAAACCCCTGCCTCTTTATTTTGATATACCTTGCTATCTGATTTTTCTGCCTCATTACTTTTTCCTATAAAAGCAAAGCCTATATCTTTCTCACCCTTTCTTATCTCATCCCAGTCTTTATCAGAAAGGAGATTCAGTGCCGTTGGGAAAAGAATATTCTCTTCCTTGAAGATCATCTCACTAAGCATTACAATCAGACGCGGAATCGATTCTACTGCTTCGAATATCTTATCTTCATCTATCAGTTTCAATACCTCTTTCATTTTCTTTCTGATTTCATTGTGAATACCCCACATAACCTGAGAGGGACCAGTAAATCCATATCTTTCCAGATAGGGGAATAACTGGTTTTCCTTTCTCAGATAATGGAAGTTGATATCCTGAATTTTTATTATCAGGTCTCTCAGTTCATTTATCAAAGATGGATTTTTATCTGTGACTTGAGGAATAAGGGACTGTATTCGTTGTAACAGGCTCTGCAACTCCCTATTCTCCCTCTGATACATATAAAGGGGATGACTCTCAGGAACACTCACAGAAGGTTTACTGTTTAAAATATCCCTAAACACATTTACATGCAAATCACACAATCGCTGAATCTCGGAGACAGGCATACCCTCCCTTATGAGGCTTTCTTCTATTGCAGCGATTTCTGACGCATCAATGTCTTTTATCAGTTCATCAAACCTTTTTTTAACCTCTTCAAACGGAACTCCTCTATGCAAGTCTTTTATAATATTTTTCAACTCAATTTGCCTCTGATTTTTATCCTGCGGATTAGCAGCCTCACCCCTATGTCTAGCAATCTCATTTTTTATATCTTCGATAAATTTATTCACATCAATACCGGCAATCTCAGAGGCCATCTTCAGTGTTGCAATCCTGCCCATCGTCTGTCTTACAATAGGGTTCGAAATAACGGCAAATTTTTCACTATAGTTTTCAGAAAACTTTCCAGATAAGGATATATTCCATTATCAAATCCAACACCTTTGTCTCTGTATTAATTTCCATAATTTACCTCCTCATTAATTATCCTTAGCTTGTTGCTTAAATACATTTTTTATTATTTCAAGTGATATCAGATAGAGGGTTGTAATATAAAAGACCCACAGGATCAAGACTACAAGAGCGGATATGCTACCGTAAAATACTGTCATCTTCGTTACATTCTTCAAATAATAACCATAAAGAATCTTTGCAAGCATAAAGAATAATGTAAAAAAAACGCCTACCCTTGCTATTACACCTATCCTCCTTTTCACAGGAACAAGAAGGTAGGTAATAACAACATATGACAAAAATATTAAAACTACTGGAATGATCGTACTAAACAATATATTTCCCTTGTATACAGAGACAAACTTATATACGGCTGGAAAATTATGCATCATTAGACTTGAAACAAAGGATGTAACTGCCAAAAGAAGTGCTAACAGAATCCCAACACCCATAAACACTGAAATTGTCAGTATCTTTGCCAGAACGAAGTGTGCCTTTTGCACATTAAAGATGGTCCTTGCCGCCTGTATCAAAGACTCCGCAACCGCCGTAGAGGATAACATTAGAGCGATCAACCCTGCTATCCCAACGCCTCTTGAGCTCTTTATTATTCTCGAAAGCTCTTTTACCATGCTGTCCGGTAAAAAAGGCAACACCTCCTTTATGTATTTAAACAATTGAGAAGAAATCTCAGAGATACTTATCCCCTTATATACAAATCCAAGTGTCTGCACTGAGACATATACTATCAGCAAAATTACAGGGAAGAAACTTAGAATAAAGTAGAAGGACGTAGCAGCCGCATATATCATCCCATTATCTTTTATGAGATCCACTATTGACCTATAAAGAAGTTTAATCCCATCAATGAATTCTTTAAATATTTTCATCCAATTCTCCAAATAAGGAACGTGCTTTCTGAATATCTTTTTCTATCGTCTCTATTAGCTCCTTTTGAGATCCAAATCTGATCTCCGGTCTCATAAATTGTATGAACTCAACCTTAATCTTTCTATCATAAAGTTCCTCGTCAAAATCAAGTATATG
>JAOAFA010000039.1 GCA_026416535.1 Deltaproteobacteria bacterium | reverse complement strand
CAATTTTTGGATTTAGGGATTTTTTGGTTAGTTGTATGGGTTAATAAGGGTTATGTATGTTATGGGGAGTTAGTTTTATGAGGATTTACTTTGTTTGGATCTTCATTTGATATCAATGGGTTAGAAGGTAACTGGCACCTTTGTGAGGGCCTTGTAAACTTTCTTGCTCTATTTAGTGTTTAAAATATTGGGTTTGGGAGAAGGTTTGTGTGAGTTGGCTTTAACTTTTTAAGGAGGAGAGTATGAGAAGAAATGTGGTATGTGTAATGGTGCTTTCTCTGGTAGTATTGTTTGCTTTTTCTGTCTTTGCCCAAAGCCAGGATAACCAGGGAGTTGGGACCCAGACAAAAGAGGCAAAGGATGAAGCTAAACAGATAATGGAGCAGGGAAGAGAGCAAGCGAAAGAGGTGATAGAGGAAGCCAAGAAAAAGGGGAAAGAGGTTAGAGAAGAGGCGAAGGAAAAGGCAAAGGAGATTAGAGAAGAGGCAAAGGAGAAGGCCAAGGAAGTAAAAGAGGAGGCCAAGGAGAAGGCTAAGGAATTGAAGGAAGAGGCTAAAGAAAGAGCTAAAGAGATGAAAGAAGAGGCTAAGGAAAAGGTGAAAGAGAAGAAGGAGAAAGCAAAGCAGAAAAAGGAAAAGATTAAAGAAAAGAAGGAAAGGGAGGGGGAGAGAAAAGCGGAATAACGTTTTAATATTTCTGCAGATTAGGGCGCCATTTTGTGGCGCCTTTTTTGTTTTTTGTAGGGTGTTTTTTTGGAAAATTCATATTCAGCTTTTTACGATGCAAAAATTTAACTTGAAAAAGGATAGAATCTTTTAGTTGAATTACCACCCTTTATCTGGATTATGTTTGATTTACATTTGTTGTTTTCTTAAGTAACCTCAATAATTATCCAAGTATAAAATATCTTAGGCAATTATTTGAAATTTATTATCTCGAGTGTTGTGGTTTGGGGATGAATTCGTAAGAAGGATTTTACTTTTTTTTAATAAAGGTAGATGAAAATTCTTATGTGCTTTGAAATAAAGTGTGTGGTGCAAAGCTTAAAGATAAAGACAATAGGGTGAATGGAGTGTTTAAAACACATTAGATGTGGAAACTGTTATGATCAAACATTCTTGATGCATTATTTCAGATAGATGTATATGATATATGTTTGGCGAAAAATTTTAAAAGAGATTGTAAAAAGAGAGTCTAAATTTTATTCTCTTACTTTGCTAATGCCTTAATGATAAAAATTTGATTTTTTATATCGTGTGTGTAAAATCCTATTTGAGGGACGGAGGAGAGTAATGTCATCAAAAAGCAATTCTACAAAAGCCCAGGAAGAGGAGGTCAAAAAACAGAAGGGTCAAGAATTCAATTGTAAAAAGGAAATCATTGGTATAGCCCTAATTGGTATTTCAGTTATATTGTTATTGAGTCTTACAGGGGGGACATTTGGATTTGAGAGTAGTTTTGTTGGATCTGTGGGGAATTTTTTATTTAAAAACGTTTTTATGATAACTGGGATATCCTCGTTTGCTTTGGCAATAGGTCTTTTTATTATTTCAATATCGCTTATAAGGAATCAGCTTTTGAAGTTTCAGTTGTATCAAATTATAGGGACGATATTGCTAATCATAGGGCTTTCAGCTTTTGTTAATCTTGTCTTTGGTGGTTCTTTGATATCAGGTCTTAGAATTGAAGGTGTGGTGGGTTACTATTGTGGTGGGCTTTTGAAGTCGTTTTTTGGGTCCATAGGTGGAAGTATAGTGTCCTTGATTTTGTTAATGATGGGTTTAACACTAACAACCAGTATATCATCCCTCAGTATTATTGTAGGGCTATTCTCGTTTTTCAAAAGAATTTTCTCTTTTATTGTTAAGAAAACAGACGAGGTTCTCGATAAGGCTTTACCTGAGATTAATAGTGAAAAAGGGAAGGGGACTGAAGACAGTTTTAAAATAATTAAAAATGACAAGCCCGCTGTTGAAATTGTCAAGAATAGTGCTAATGAGATAAGATCTGAACCCCAAATAATAGAAACAGCAGCCGTGAAGGAGAGAAAGAGAGATAAATCACAGAAAAGGAAAGAAGAGAGAGAGGTTAGCATATCTGCTTCGGATAGTGGTGAATATATATTGCCTTCTACCTCTTTATTAAAGATGCCTCCTAAAAGTGCTAAAAAGATTAATGAGGAAGATTTGAAGGAATATGCCAGAAGACTTGAGGAAAAATTTAGAACCTTTGGTATAGAATCAAAGGTAGTAAATATAAGACCGGGTCCTGTTATAACTATGTATGAGATGGCGCCGGCTCCTGGAGTAAAATTGTCTAAGATTGTTGCTTTGTCTAATGATATTGCCATGGCACTGGAGGCTACTAAGGTTAGAATACTAGCGCCAATACCAGGCAAGTCTGTGGTAGGGGTTGAGGTTCCTAACAAAGAGAGAGAGAACGTGTTTCTAAGGGAGATTTTAGAGGATAGGGCATTTACTGACTCTAATAAAGTTCTTCCTTTGGCTATTGGGAAGAATTCAGAAGGGCTTCCCTTTGTTGTTGATTTGACGAAAATGCCACATCTTCTAGTTGCTGGTGCAACAGGTGCTGGTAAATCAGTCTCTATTAATACGATGCTTATGAGCATATTATTCAAACACTACCCAGATAGTGTAAAATTGATTTTAGTGGATCCTAAGGTTGTAGAGTTGTCTATATATGAAGGTATTCCTCACTTGATGCTTCCAGTTGTGACTGATCCACAAAAGGCGGCTATAGCCCTTAAGTGGGCAGTAAATGAAATGGAGAAGAGATATCACAAGCTGGCAATGTTGGGGGTCAGGGATATTATCAACTTTAATAAGAAGGCTGAGAAGATTATTAAAGGGGATGAGAAGATGCCAGAGGGTTATGAAGAGATGACTGGTGAGAAATTAAAGAGACTTGAGTATATAATTGTAATAGTAGATGAGTTTGCTGATTTGATGATGGTGGCACCAAAGGATGTAGAGTCATGTGTAACGAGACTATCGCAAATGGCACGTGCAGTCGGTATCCATCTAATTCTTGCAACTCAGAGACCTTCAACAGATGTAATCTCGGGAATAATAAAAGCCAACTTTCCTGCCAGGATCTCCTTTAGAGTCGCTTCCCAAATTGATTCAAGAACAATACTTGACTCTCAAGGTGCGGAATCTCTATTAGGTATGGGAGATATGTTAGTATATCTACCCGGTGCCTCTAGCAGGCTTGAACGTGTTCATGGGGCCTATGTAGACGAAGATGATATAAAAGAGGTAGTAAAATTCCTAAAGTCCCAAGGGGTGCCTATTTACAAAGAAGAGATACTCGATGTTGAGGAGGTTCCTGATATCTCGGATGCTATGGGTAGTGAAGATCAAAAGTTGTATCAAGAGGCTGTAAATATCGTGAAGACAACTAGAAATGCCTCTATCTCTATGCTTCAGCGAAGACTTAATATCGGATTTAATAGAGCAGCAAGGCTTATTGAACAAATGGAGAAGGATGGCATAGTAGGACCTGCTAATGGTTCAAAACCAAGACAGGTGTTGATCTAAGATCTGAGATTTTTGGGATTGGTATAACCTGTCATTTGTTTTTACCGACTTAGCTAAAAAAGTCTTGACATCTTGCGTCATAATCTGATACATTTGACGCGTTATGTCAAAAAAGTTTATGTTAAAAATTGTTAATCTTTTTAAAGGAGGAATAGTAGATGAGAAATAGGATTTATAAGGTTGGAGTACTGGGCTCCGGAGTTATGGGCTCAGGAATAGCCGCACACCTCGCCAATGCAGGTGTTAAGAGTATAATGCTAGATATAGTTCTTCCCGAATTGTCAGAAGAAGATAAGAAGAAAGGTCTAACAAGAGAGTCCAAAGAATTTAGAAACAAACTTGCTATTATGGGAAAGCAAAATGCCCTGAATGCAAAGCCTGCAGCACTTTACTCTAAGAACGTTGCTGATCTAATTGAGATTGGGAATTTTGAGGATGATTTTGAGAGACTCAAGGAATGTGATTGGATAGTGGAGGCTGTTAAGGAGGACCTCCAGATTAAGAATAATTTATTCAAAAGGATAGAAAGAGAGGTCTTCAGACCAGGTATGATTGTATCTTCGAATACATCCGGTATCCCAATCTCAAAGATGATGGAGGGACTTTCGACAGAGTTTAGAAAACATTTTGTTGTAACACATTTCTTTAATCCTGTGAGATACATGAGGTTGTTGGAGATTATTCCTGGCCCTGAGACTTCAAAGGAGGTCATTGAGAATATAAGTGAGTTTGGAGAGGTCGTTTTGGGTAAAGGAATTGTCTATGGTAAAGATACCCCGAATTTCGTTGCAAATAGGATAGGGGTATTTACTATTATGTATACTATGAAAAAGATGATAGAGGAGGATTATGAAGTTGATGAAGTTGATGCGATTGTTGGTAAACCAATGGGAAAACCAAAGACAGCGGCCTTTGGAACTGTGGATTTAGTTGGACTTGATACGTTGGTACATGTATTCAAGAATGTTTATGATTCCCTTGTACACGACGAAGAGAGAGAGACCTTCAAGACCCCTGAGTTCTGGCTCAAGATGGTGGAGAAGGGCCTTTGCGGTAATAAAACCAAGGCTGGGTTTTATAAGAAGGATAAGGCTACTAATAAGAAGTTTACGATTGATTGGAGAACACTTGAATATAGGGAATTTAAGAAATATGACTACGAATCACTATCTGCTGTCAAGGATATAGAAGATGTGGGTGAGAGAGTGAAAAAGTTGTTTTCTTATAATGACAGGGCAGGAAAATTTGCATGGGACCTTTTTGCCAAGACGGTTATTTATGCAGCCAATAGGATAGGTGAAATTGCCGACGATATAGTTAATATTGATAATGCTATGAAGTGGGGCTTCAACTGGGATAAAGGTCCGTTTGAGGGTTGGGATAGTGTGGGTGTTGAAGAGACTGTAAAGAGGATGAAAGAAGAGGGTTATAAGGTGCCAGAAAAGATAGAGAAGATGTTGTCCATGGGATACAAATCTTTTTATAAAACAGAGGGAGGAAAGAAATTTTATTTTGATTTTAATACCTTTACTTATAAAGAAGTGCCAAAAAAAGAGGGTGTAATTTTTATAAAGGATTTAAAAGAAAACAAGAAGGTTATAGAAGAAAATGACGGGGCTACGATCTATGATATAGGTGATGAGGTATTGCTGTTGGAGTTTCATACTAAGATGAATGCGATTGATGCAGATATAATAAGCATGATGAATAAAGCTGTGGACATAGCTGAGAGGAGTTATAGAGGTATTGTTATAGGTAACGAGGCACAGAATTTTTCAGTCGGTGCAAATATCTTTTTGTTGTTAGGTGAGATCATGCAGGGAAATTGGAAGAACGTGGAAATGATAGTTAAGGCATTTCAGGATGCAAATATGAGGATGAGATTTTGTGAAGTTCCTGTCGTAGGGGCGTGTGCTGGGATGGCATTGGGAGGTGGATGTGAGGTGCTCTTGCATTGTGATAGAGTTCAGGCGTGTGGAGAATCTTATATTGGTCTCGTTGAGATTGGTGTCGGACTCCTACCTGCGGGGGGTGGAACCAAGGAGACATTGAGGAGATATCTTGAGCCAGTAATGGATAATCCGAATGTTGATACATTTTATGTGATTGCAAAGGCATTTGAGCAGATAGCTATGGCAAAGGTGGCTACATCAGCTATGGAGGCAAGAGAACTTCGGTATCTTACACAGGCAGATGGAATTACTCTCAATAGAGATAGGGTAATATCAGATGCTAAGAAAGTTGTTTTGCATTTAAGCGAGATGAATTATAGGCCGCCTCTACCTTTCAAGTTTAGGTTACCAGGTGAATCAGCTTACGCAACTATCTGGACTAATTTGGAAACAATGAAAAATGGAAATTATATAACTGAATATGATATGCATGTTGCTAAAAAAATTGCCTGGGTAATGTGTGGTGGAATAACAACCAAAGAGATTCTTGTAGATGAGCAGTATGTGCTAGACCTTGAGCGAGAGGCTTTTTGTTCACTATGTGGTGAGCAAAAGACTCAAGAGAGAATTCAATATATGCTCATGAATAATAAACCTTTAAGAAATTAATTAATTAGGAGGATTAGATATGAGAGAAGCAGTTATTGTCACAGCAGTAAGGTCTGCTGTAGGAAGAGCTAGAAGAGGGAGTTTAAAAGATACTAGGCCTGACGACTTTGGAGCAGAGATATTAAAAGAGGCAATTAGGCGCACGCCTGGCTTGAGGCCCGAAGATATTGAGGACGTTGTCATTGGTAATGCTATGCCAGAGGCGTCTCAAGGTATGAATCTTGCAAGAATAATAGTATGCAGGGCGGGTCTGCCTGATAGTGTTCCTGCAATGACTATAAATAGATTTTGTTCTTCAGGGTTAAATGCTATCTCTATCATAGCTGAGAGGATAATCTCCGGTTTTATAGATATTGGAGTGGCAGGTGGAGTAGAATCAATGACGATGGTTCCTATGGGTGGCTTTAATCCATCGATCAATCCCACCCTTATGGAGGTCTGGCCTGAAGTTTATACACCAATGGGTATGACAGCTGAGAATGTGTGTAGAAAATTTGGGATTACACGGGAAGAAATGGATCAATTTGCATATGAATCTCATATGAAGGCAGCAAGGGCGATCAAGGAGGGTAAATTTAAAGACCAGATTCACCCTCTCAAGGTTAGATTGATATCACAAGGTCCAAACTATCGTCCTGAAGTCAAAGAAATAGTTTTTGACACAGATGAAGGGGTGAGGGAAGATACAACAATTGAACAGCTTTCAAAATTAAAGCCTGTCTTTGCAAAAGATGGATTGGTCACAGCGGGTAACTCTTCGCAAACTAATGATGGTGCTGCATTTTTGGTATTGATGAGTTCTGAAAAGGCAAAGGAATTAGGAATTAAACCGTTAGCTGTATTCAGGTATTACACGGTTGCTGGCGTTCCTCCTGAAATAATGGGTATAGGGCCTGTTGCTGCAATTAGAAAGTTATTTTCTAGGACTGGATTAAATTGGGATAAGATCGATTTGATTGAGTTAAATGAGGCATTTGCGGCCCAGGCAGTATATTGTATAAAAGAGTTAGGTATCCCTAAGGAGAAGTGCAATGTCAATGGTGGGGCAATAGCCCTGGGTCATCCCCTGGGTTGTACAGGGGCAAAGCTTGCTACCCAATTAATATACGAATTGAGATCAAGGAAGGGCAGATTAGGTATAGTGAGTATGTGTATTGGTGGTGGGATGGGAGCCGCCGGTCTTTTTGAGATGGTTTATTAATCCCATAAGGTTATTACCTTATTGATTTTTGGAATCTTATACTTATTATTTTATCAAGTACTCAGGGCAACCTGGTACGGCCTCTTTCGTGGGCTCCCCCCACCCACGGGAGAGGCTTTTAATCTTCAATTCTTGTGATTTAAATCACACAAGTTTGATTGTGCACATAAGAAAAAATTTTGAAAGCCTGTTTTGTTTGGTTCGATGTATCTCTAAGTAATGATTTGTTTTTACAAAAATTGATTTTACTCGTTGATTGTAATTTGTAGAGCAGAGTGATCGCAGTTTTTTGATTTGTATTTATTTAGGGTATTCAGGATCTATGTCGATCCTTTCGTAGTATTTGTTGTTTTCAATTCTGCCTCTTCTTTTTATGTTCGAAATTTCATCTCCTGATGGTTCTTCAATATAAAGAGGTATTTGGACTTCGCGCCTGTTTTCTCTTCTTTTTTCTTTTTTGAGTCTCTCGATGATAAAGGCATCTAACATAGGAATCACCACCTCTCAACTTAATATATGCATTATTTGTGCCAAAAAAAGATTAAAAAATATCAATTAATTAATTAAGGAGTTAGCAAGATATTTATGACAATTTTGTCATATTTATTAAATTTTGCATAGTTTATGAATAGCAGTTTTGGAACCCTTTGTATCTATATTTATCATATTTTTCCATGTTGTAGAGGATGAATTTCTTTGATGGATGTTGCCGTGATGTGTCAGTGTTTTATTGTTTCTGGGAATTGGATTTAGTTTTCAAGTAGTTTGACAACGGTCTCAAAGTGAAATGTTTGTGGGAATTGGTCTATAAGGATTATCTCTTCAACATGGAAAGAATTTTTCAAGAAATATGAAATATCTCTCGATAATGTGGCCGGGTCACAGCTGACATATACAATCCGCTTTGGACGTATGTTTAGAACTTTATGTATGGCATTCTTGGACATACCCGCTCTTGGAGGATCAAGTATTATTAGGTCAGGGCATAGATATTGCTTACTGATATCAGTGTCTTCTACTGAGGAATTAATAGTTTTAATATTACTTATTTTATTTATAAGTATGTTTTCTTTCAGTATGGAGTGAGCCTCTGGTGATTCTTCTATGGATAATACGAGTTCAAAATCCTTTGAGAGAGGGAGGGAAAAAAATCCACTTCCTGCATAAAAATCTATCGCCACTCTTCCTTTTGTATTATTTGGTATAACTTCTCTTTGTAAAATATCTAGGGTGTATATATTTGCTTGAAAAAATATGTGTGGTTTTAATATATAAGAATATCCATTTATGTCTATTTTTAGGTGATTATCGTAATCTTTGATTGGAAATGTTGCGATATTATTACCGTCAGTTGCAATGTATAAGCGGCCTAATTCGGTAGAACTGATAGTTTTATTTAAATGATTTATGGCCTCGTTTATTTTATTGTGGCATATATGGCATTTATCAATTCTTACAAAGTCATTTGAATTAAATTTTGTATATCCGACTTTGGCACGTTTAACTAAAAATTGAGCGCGGAGTCTGTATCCCAAGTTCGGGTCTGAACCTGTGTATTTTACATTAAATTCTTTTTTGGTTGCCCTAAATAGCAGTTCTTTCAATATATTCCTTTTGGCCTCCAGTTGAAATTGATAGGATGTATGGAGTAACTGGCAACCCCCACATACTTGGTAGTATTCACATATCGGATTAGTCCTATGAATTGAGGAATTATGGATTTTCGATACTTTCCCTACAGAATATGATTTTTTTGTCATGATGATCTCAGCATCTACGATTTCACCGGGAAGTGAGTAATAAACCATAAAAGTCCTGCCGTTTTTATGACCAAGCCCAAGTCCCCGATGGACAAGTTTATCAATCTTTATCTCTTTTTCTATTAATTTCTTTATCATATTTGTGAGTTAAAATTTAAAGGATTCAAAGAGTAAAGAATCGGGGCGAGTGGATTTGAACCACCGACCTCTTGCTCCCAAGGCAAGCGCGCTAAACCAGGCTGCGCTACGCCCCGATTTAAAAAAGGATATATATTGCAAAATTTTTGTGTTTGCAAGTAAATACTAATGTGATAGTATACTTGTCACTTCTACTATTACTATGGAGGACACAGAGTGATGATGGAATCAGATGAATCTCTTGTGTTGAGGATAGGGGCATTTCTTCTGATTGCCTTTATTTTTTCGTGTTCTAATGATTTAACTCAAAAGGAATGCACTAATAATAGTGATTGTGTTATAGGTTATCAATGTGTAAATCACAAATGTGTCAGAGACAACACTCTTGTTGTATGTAAGACGGATGAGGATTGTTCTGATAGTTCTATGAAATGCATAGGGGGGTTTTGTCAATATCCTTCATCAGGGTGCAAAAGCGATAGGGACTGTCCCAGCGGTTACCGCTGTAATACTTCTAACAAGAGTTGTGAACCAGTGAGTGTTTTTGATGGTGGTCGTGATATCTCTGATGAAAAAGACGCAGATGATGCAAGACCAACAAGAATATGTGAGTCTGACTTCAATTGTGATATCCCAGAGCCTTATTGTAGGAACAATGTGTGTGTTAGTTGTGTGATAATAGGGTGTGAGAATAATATGGTATGTAACGAAGAGACAGGGCTTTGTAACAGAGTTAGGCCGGATGCTGGAGTTGCTGATTTAGTTAGCTCAGACGGAATTATATCGGACGAATCATCTTTTGATTCAGGTAGAGGATGTATGGACATTGGTTGTAATTGTGATATGTATTGTGATTCAAATACTCTAACCTGTGTACCAGGATGCCAATATGATACTGATTGTTGTGTGGGGAAATGTGTAAATGGCAAATGTGAATCAGCCAATATATGCTTTAATAACAATGATTGTGCCTCTAATCCTAAAAATAAATATTGTGAAATTCAATCAGGGGTCTGTGTCGAATGTCTTGAGGATTATCAATGTAAATATTCAACATGTGATAAAAGCACTTATAAATGCAATCCAGTAGAACCGGGCACGATAGGGGATGTGTGCAACGATATTGAATTCAAATGTCAGTCGGGGCAGTTCTGTATAAAGGAATCCGATGGTACAGGGTTTATAGGAGGTTATTGTTCAAAGGATTGCACTAGCTTTGATAATTGTCCTTATGATTGGGAGAATAATGTAAGCAGCTTATGTGTTCAGGTGGCCTCAAATCCTACCAAAAGGTGGTGCCTAAAGGAATGTAACTCAAATTCAGAATGTAGGAGTGAATATGTATGTTATCCCTTAAATTCATTTGAGGGGGTGTGTTGGCCTAGATGTGATAATCCCGGGAGGAAGTGTCCAGGTGGGTATGTGTGTAACGTTCAAACTGGGCTATGTGAAGGGACACAAGATGTAGGTCAGCCGTGTGGAGGGACATATAACTATTGTAAGAAAGGGTTAATCTGTGCAGGTCCACCAAATGGACAGGCATACTGTTATGAAGCTTGCGACCATTTCGTAGATGCATTTTGTAAAGATAACTCTATTTGTGTAGAGCTGGATAGTGAGACAAGTATTTGTGATTTTGGAGGTGATGTACCAGCGGGTGGAGATTGTACCTATTCTGATTGTAAGAAGGGACTTGTCTGTTTGGGGAATTCTATTAGCGGCTATAAGTGTTACTATGCATGCGACAGGCTCGATAACAATCCGAAGTGCCCAGCTGGGAAAACTTGTGCATCTATCGAAGGAGAGATACAGTTGGGGTATTGTAAATAGGAGGTTTTGTAATGAATAAAGTATTTGTGCTTTTTCTATTCTTTTTGGCAATTTGTTTTGCTTATTGCGATCTTGCCGTAACTGAGGTCGAGTCTGATGATGTTGATATCGGAGATGTAGATATTATTATTGAAGATGTTCGTGTAAATGATGCCTTAGGAGATATCATTATTTGGGATGGAGAAATAAGGGATATTGTGGAGGAGGACGTAATTACTTTGGTTTGCGAAAATGATAGGGATTGTAACTCTGAGAGACCTTATTGTGTGAATAAGGTGTGTGTAGTCTGTAGGAATAATGAGGACTGTAAAACCGGGGAAATATGCAATGAAAAGAATGAGTGTGAGTTTTTTGAGAAGGTCTGCCAAAAGAATACAGACTGTGATATGGGATATATATGTAAAAGTGGCAAGTGCGTAGAGGGATGTTTGACCAATAAAGACTGTCCCCCAGAAGATAAGCCGAATAGTACTATTTGTAATACTAAGTCTCAAAATCCCGTCTGTGTTGAGTGCTTAGGGGATACAGACTGCATAAGAATAGGACTTGGAACAAAATGCAACGAACAAAATATGTGTGTAGAAATAACTTGTGATCCACCTTGTAATGAATGGGAACATTGTACAAATGAAGGGAAGTGTGAGCTGAATGAAGGTAGATGTAATAATGACAGAGACTGCCAACTTATTGATCCAAGTTATATATGTGATTTGACTACCCATACTTGCAAGTTTAAACCTCAATGTGCCAAAAATGAAGATTGTAATGCCTTGTGCCCTGAATGTGGTGGGTATTGCAGAAATCAGAAATGTGACTGTATAACTAATTGTCCAAAAAAGGGGGTATGTGAACAGTGTGCTGACTCGAGTGAATGTGAAGCAGGCTTGGAATGTAAAGGGATTACTGGAAAATTTTGTCAGCCACAGAATTGTCAAAATCAACAGGATTGTGGTGGAAAGTATTGTTTGATGGGTTATTGTGTGTGCGGAATTTAATTTTGCGTAAGTATGTTCTTTATTTCTTCACTCATTATTTCAGAAGTAGTGTAACCTTCAAAAGGTTTTGACACTAATGATAATTTTTTCTTAATTGTTTTTATGTGGCTCTTGTTTGTAATAATTTGATAACATGCCTTGACAATCTCGTCTTGTGACAGGTAGGGACTTACTAATTCTGGAATAAACCTTTCATTTAGCAATATATTCGGCATTAAGGTGCTATTTAATTTCACCAAGATTCTTCCAACAGAATATGTCAAGAGATCAGGTATGTAAATTCCTAAGAATGGAACGTTCAGAAAGGCTGCCTCCATTGTTGTAGAGCCCGAGCTAATTATCGCAAAATTAGATATACTGAGAATATGCAGTGCCTTCTCATTTGTGTAAATTATTTTCCCCTTTTTAAAAGTGTTTTTCCTTCTAATATCTGAGATGACGATCCTGTAATTTGGTAGCTTTTCTGCGAGTAGGTGAGCAGAATTTTCGAATATATCGAATTGCCTTTTTAAGATTGATTCTCTTGTCCCTGGAAACAATGATATTACTTTGTTTTTTGGGTTTATGCCGAGCTTCTCTTTTATTCCATTAGGTAAACAGAGGAGTTTGATTTGTTCGTATTTGGGGTGTCCTACAAATTTTACATTTATGCTCTCTCTTTTGAGCAATTCTTCTTCAAATGGAAAGATTACAAAGACCTTATTAAAATACTTTTTTAGGTAGTTTATCCTATAGTATCTCCATGCCCAAACTTGGGGTATAATGAAATAATAGAGTTTATTGCCCATAGTATGTAATATTCTGGAAAGCAATAGGTTGAATTCAGGATTGTCGACGAAGAGAATGTCTGTGATAGCGTTAACTTTAATGTAGTTAATAATATCTGATAATGTCTTTAAGTACATTGAGAGGAGTTCTGGATTAATATTTAGGCCTGTTGTTGAAGGTATCATTATATTACTTCTTAGTTCCAATGGGACAGAGGAATAATCAGTTGCGACAATGCTTATGGACTGGCGAGTGTTTTGGTCTGTCTTTAAAACAGCTGGTAAGATTGACTCCAACCCTGATCTTTCACCTGTAATTATGAGAAGTCTCTTTTTCATTAAATTTTTTAATATAGTCCTTTTTCGAATTGATTATAAGGTTTACAAGTCTATCTGCTTCTGAATTTTCCTCTCTTGGTATGTGTTTTATTTCAATGTGTCTAAAGTAGTTCATAAGTTCGATTGATTTCTGGTACATCAATAGTAGTTTTGGACTTTTTACCGAATATTCCTTATTTATTTGTTTTGTAAGTAGTTCTGAATCTGTAAATATATGCGCATCTCGTATTTTTAGTTTTTTAATATTCTCAAGAGCAAGTAATAGGGCACTATACTCTGCTTCGTTATTGGTAATCTCTTTAAAAAATTTTCCACCTTCTAGTATTTTGTGGTCTCCCATGTAAATGATGAATGCAGCGGCCCCGATTCCTGGATTGCCGCGTGACCCTCCATCTATATAGATTCTTACAAGGCGATTGTCGGAAGGTTCATCGGGATTTATAATGTTAAGTATTTCATCTGATATTTTTTTTGCTAAGTTATGTTCTATTTTATATTTTACGAGTATGCTAAAGATTTGGTTTTCTAATTCTCTTATGTCCATTAATTATCTAATTTGATTCTTCCCTATGTTCATTTAGTATATCTTCTATAAAGATAAACCTTTGGCAACTGGGGCATGTTTCAATTGATACTCCTGCATAAACTTTTGTGAATAGTTGTGGTGGGATTCCCATATGACATCCAGAACATGTACCATTGACAATAGGGACTATGGCAAGGCCATTTCTTCTTTCTTTGATTTTATCATATTCGGAAAGTATTTCGGGTTTGATCCCATTGAGTTCTTTTGCCCTTTCCTTTGTAAGTTGTTCGATTTTTTCGTTAATGCCTTTTGCCTTATTGTTTAATTCATCTTCTTCATTTTTGTACCTATCTCTTAGATTGTTTAGTTCTTTCTCTTCATCGGATATTAGCTTCTTAAATGAATCCATCTCTTCCAAAATCTTTAAAACCTCTTCTTCCATCTCGTCAATTGCTTTTTTCAAAACCTCGATTTCGTGCATTAAGGCTATCCCTTCTCTGGAGTTTCTTGATTCGTTTAATCTAGCCTCCCATTTTTTGAGATTTGTCTTCTCGACTTTGATCTCTTCTTCTATTTTGTTTTTTCTTGCCTCAAGTTCTCTAATCTTTTCAAGTTTTTTTGAAATTGAATGTTCTTTTGTTGTTAGCTCTTCTAGTGTGGTTTCAAGTTTTTTATTTAAGTTTGATAATTCGTTTTTATACTTATATATTTCTACGTCTATCTTTTGTATATTTCTAAGCAATCTAATTTGGTTAATCACTTTCTCCTCCTTGATTTAAAACAAAAAGAGCCGCTTTTAAGACAGCGGCTCTTGACTTTCAAAATCCTGCCTTTTTCTTCAAATAGTCGTTCTTGCGGCTTTCCTGTATTCTGATAAATATACATCTTACCAAAACAACTGGGCCCACCAGGACTCGAACCTGGAACCAACCGGTTATGAGCCGGTAGCTCTACCACCTGAGCTATGGGCCCAGAAGAAAAGGGTGTGTGTAACACCCAAACAGGGGAAGCAATTTAATCTAATTTCTCAAATTGGTCAATAGAAAATTTTAAAAAAAGCATTTTTTACTTTCGCATATTCAGTCAAGCCTTACTCCATTGGGGACAGGCTTACCTTTGAAATATATATTTGATTTTTCATCTTTTTCGAAGTAACCAAGTGATATGTATTCAATAGTCAGTGGGAGTATCTTCCAATCTCCAAACTCTTTGAGTCTCCTTTGATTTATTTCTTCTACCTGTTTTAGCAGATGTTTATTTGATGGATCAAATCCATGAGGGAGTATTACCTCGATTCCTTGTGAGATCATGAGTAACCTTCCATTATCGACTTTCTCTTCTACAACATGAGTACTTGAACGAATATATTTCTCACCAGCCAAAATGGCATCTCTTACAGCATGTGCCCCTATGTATTTTCTACTTCCATCAGGGTGTTTTATGCTGAGGTCGGCAGGATGAACATTTATTGTAGGGAATCTATCAATTATTACCTTAGTCAATATGCTCATATAACCTGCAAGGACAATCATATCAGGTTGAAATTTTTCAATTAGATTTAAAGAGGTTGAATCAAACTCCTCTCTTATTGAGAGGTCGCTTCTAGGCAGTCCCTTTCTCTTATAAAAATCATTTATATCATTTACTTCTAAAGGAATATTAAACTCAGCACTTATCTTTTGTGCATTTGAGAGGGGATTGTCTGTCAAAATTCCTACAATTTTATATAAAAATCTATTGGTCTCACTGTAGATTTTATTTTGGTGCTCCAATATTTTTAGTAGATTAGTGCCTGTGCCTGACATGAATGCCACAACTCTAACTTCTTCTCCTTGTCGGTTAATTAGAGGTCTCAATTGACTCATGGTGTCCCCTCTTAATATAGGTAATATGTACTACAACAATATCTGATTTTCAAACTTTAACTTGACTGTATGTATTAAAAAATAGCCTGAGAAGGGGGTAGATATTTTTCTGTTGAGATTAGCTAAACTATTTTTTGTTTTTACTATGTAAAATTCAACTGTGTCTGATAGCAAAGTAAATGAATAAATACGATAGGTAAAGATGTGATTTGTGTCATCATGGATTGTTATAGAAAGAGGTATTATGGTGAAGATAGAAAAACGAATTTGATTGTAAAATAGATTAAGTCAAATATCGAACGAGAACAAGAAATAAGGGTAGGAAAATACAAAGAGTAGATATACATGTGGGATGGAAAAAGGTAAAGAAAGAAAGTCAAGGTTAATGAAGGGTTGGCAACATAGAGTGTGATCTGCTGCACTTACACAAATAGAATTAGGGATCATGGCTTAGTTGCTCAATTATTAGTTATCTGTTAGTTGGAATGGTTATAAAAGTGAAGATTTTGGGTTATGAAATTATTTTGAGACTCTTAAACATCTTTTCGGGCCAGTCTGAGTCATCCAGAAACAACACATGGTTATTTATATACTCCTCTTTTGACGGAGGATTTCTTAATCCTTTATTTAGTTTATCATGTGGTGTAAATGATAATATAAATGATTCCAATGTAATTGTAGTACCATTGATTCTGCCTTTCTTATTTAGTTCTTCTTCAATTTTTTTGATGTTGAAAGCATTATTGTTTTTACTTGCAAAAAGAATTTTTTCATCATCAAGTCCCTTTGTATGGACTAATCCTTTCGGGTCAATAAATACAATGATTTGCCGCTTCTCTTCTTTTATCCACATAATAAAATCAGGATAAAATTTTGCCCACTGGAGTTGAAAACCAATCCCAGAAAACGGGTAATTTCTTAGAAGATAAATCTCAAAATTATTAAGCTTGTTTTTGTTTGCTTTTAAGTAATTTTTCAATTCAACCAAAAACTTTTTCTCGCTTTCTACCAGACCCGCAGGTGAAATCTTGTTTATCTTTTTGCCCTGAATTAATAATGGCACATACAAGGAATTGTCAAAATAAATACGAGGTAAAGGCTCTGTCTCTTCTTTAAGCAATTTTTTTAAATCTCTGGCAAGTTCTCTGATCTTTTTGACCAGTTCTTTTTCCTTTTTATCCACTTGCACAATGTATCCAGGCTTATTTTCGGAAATAAAAGGTAATGGTATTTGTTTGAATTTTTCATACCGAAGATTTTCTGTCTCAAATCTCTTTGCATTCTTATGGTAGAATAAATCAAGATATTTTTTGATAACTAAGAGAGATATATCTTCAATACGCTGCACATCTTTTTTATCCCTGATATCAAAAATTCCTCCTAAGGCAAGGATTTTATATCTATCTGATAAAAGTATATTTTTAATATCATCTTTGGTGAAGATTAAATTCCAGTAACTTCTCTGTTTTTTAAATTCAATTATTTCTTGCCAAATGCGCTCCCAGTCCAATAGTTCCAGAACATTCTCTGGGAATCTTATACCTTCATTTTCTGCCCTTATTTCTTTAACTTCTATATCTGACCTTTTCTCCTCCTCTGATTGATACAAAGAAACTTTTGGCAATAGGTTAATGTTGCAATCGATTTTATTATCTATGTACAGTTTTAATACCTCTTCTTCCTCAAATCGCTTTGTAGTTTTTGAAAGGGTGTAAAGACTATTCCATTTATCTTCATGCTGAGGCTTTATTGGTATCTCAATCGTCTCAAACTCTACCTCTTCTTTTCTTATAGCATCCAGGAATTTGTTAAGATAATCTGCTTTAATTCCGTAGATATT
>JAOAFA010000013.1 GCA_026416535.1 Deltaproteobacteria bacterium | reverse complement strand
GAACTATATATCAATGGCAGACTGGTAAATGATGTCCCCCCAAAAGACAGAGACATCGCTATGGTATTTCAGAACTATGCCCTGTATCCACATATGAATGTCTTTGAGAACATGGCATTTGGTCTTAGAATCAGAAAGGTTGAGGAAGAAGAGATAAAGAGAAGGGTCATTGAGGCTGCAAAATTATTAGATATTGACCAGTTACTACATAGATTTCCAAAACAACTATCTGGTGGGCAAAGACAACGGGTAGCAATGGGAAGGGCAATCGTCAGAAATCCATCTGTTTTTCTGTTTGATGAACCTCTCTCTAATCTGGATGCAAAACTCAGGACTCAGATGAGGTCAGAACTTGCAAGACTACACAAGAGGATAGGCGCAACCACAATCTACGTCACGCACGACCAGGTAGAGGCAATGACACTGGCAGACAAAATTGTAATTATGAACAACGGCATAGTTCAGCAAATCGGTCCCCCCTTGGAAATATACAATAGACCAAAAAACCTATTTGTAGCAGGATTTATAGGTAGTCCGACGATGAATTTTATAGAGTGCAAATTCAGAAAGGAGAATGATAGATGTCTTCTTAGAGGGGATAACTGGTACTTTGAAATCCCTCCTGTATATGAACCTGACAATTCAGATGTAATACTTGGGATAAGACCAGAAAATATCTTCCCCGTAGATCCAATAAATGCCATCTTTAAAGGCGTTCTTGAGATAAAAGAGGTCCTGGGCTCCGAACTGTATTTGTATGTTAACTGTGGCTCATTTACCTTATGTCTAAGGCAAGAGGCATCACACAAGTTTGACATAGGAGAGACAATCTACTTAAATTTCAAACCTGAAACCATCAGACTTTTTAATAAAACAAGCGGTCTGAGGGTAAATAAGAAAGAAGAGGAGAAAAAATGAGGAAGATTATATTTTTACTCTTTGTGCCACTTATCCTTGCCTTTCTAGGAAATTGCAAAAAACCGGAAGAAACAAAGCCACACAAACCTCAAAAACAGGAAAGTAGAGAAAAAACAAAACTCGTTCTATGGCATTCATACAGGGGTGCAGAGAAAGAGGCACTTGATAAGATCATAAGAAGCTTTAATGAATCAGAGAAAGAAATCATGGTGGAGTCACTCCCAATCCCATATGATGCATTTGCAGATAAGATTACGGCAGCAATTCCGAGAGGTCATGGCCCCGATGTCTTTATCTTTGCACATGATAGAATAGGAGACTGGGCTATGTCAAAAGTTATTGAACCTCTCGATCTCCTCGTTCAGGAAAATCCATCAATTATAGATAACTTTCCTGATTCCCACATTAAATCACTTACCTACAAAGGTTCACTATACGGGCTCCCAATGGCATTCAAGAGCACTGCCCTCTTTTATAACAAAAAACTTGTAAATAAAGTTCCAGGTACCATGGATGAACTGATCTCTATTGCCAAAAAGATTACAGATCCAAAAGAAGAAGTATTTGGACTGGTTTATGAAGTTGGTAACTTCTATTTTCACTCAGCACTCTTTCATGCATTTGGGGCAAAGGTATTTGATGAAAACTATAGACCTGCATTTACTTCAAAGGAGTCTATTGAGTCATTTAAGTTTTTATCATCACTCCTAAAGCATAAGATCATGCCAGAGGAGATCACAAGTACACTTGTAACTTCGCTATTTAACCAGAACAAGGCTGCATTTGTTATAAATGGTCCATGGTTTTTGGGTGAGATTGAAAAATCCGTGGAGTTTGGTGTCGCTCCACTTCCCATCATGGACAAAAAGAGTGCCCCATCAATCAAAGAAGAGAGGAGACTTACACCCTTCCTCACTATTGAGGCCATCATTATGTCTGCCAAATCCAACTATAAAAAAGAGGCATTTAAATTAATGACGTATATAACATCTGATAACCAAGCAGAGGTTAGACTCAGAGATGGAAGTCAAACGGTATCAAATAAAAGACTATACGAAAAAGATGATATAAAATCTAACCCTATTATTATGGCATTCTTTGAACAACAAAAATATGCAGTGCCAATGGAAAATACCCCTGAAATGCGGATGGTCTGGACACCAATCCAAATGGCTATTTCGAAGTTTATAAGAGGTGAAACAAATTACAAAGAGATTTTAGAATCAACCAACAAAGAGATTACAAGCTATATAGAACGCAAATAATATTATGAAGTTTTTCTTAGACTCAGCAAAAATAGAAGAGATAAGACAGGCAAAGGAGCTTCCATTTTTTGCCGGGGTCACCACAAATCCGATCCTCCTCGAGAAAGCAAAAATAACAAATCGAGAGAGATTTTATGAATCCGTTCTCTCACTTATTCAGAAAAAGGAATTATTTGTTCAGGTCTTCTCAGATGATGAAGACAACGCTTACAAAGAGGGAATATCTCTATCGGGGATGGCAAGGGACAGGATTGTAGTAAAAATCCCAGCAACAAACGCTCTCTTAAAGGCAGCAGTGCGTCTGACAGAAAAGGGAGTGCGGGTATGTCTGACCGCCATCTCAAACATTAGGCAGATAGCCATCTCCTGCACCCTAGGAATAGAGTATTGTGCCGTCTATCTTAACAGGATGATTGAGCAAAAAAAAGACATATATCATCATATCATGCAATCCGATAAAATGATTGAAAATAACGGATTTAGGACACGCATATTGGTCGCATCACTCCCGAAACCATCCCTTATTGAACCATTACTAAGTCTCAAAAATCTTGATTATACTCTCCCCTTCTTGCCGTTTGTGAATCTATCACTTACAGAAGAATCTGCAAAATGGATTAGAGGATTTTATGAAGTCACTAATAAGAATTCCAGGAAGAGATGAGCTAATTGCCTCTCTTGTTGCTATTATACTCCCCCTTTTAATAATAATGTTTTCCACCCTCTTTGTTATAAAAAAATCCGCGGAGACCAATATCCAAAAATCCATAGAAAACAGCATAGAATTATTTGGGAGGTATGCCTCTATATTAGTATTATCAATAGAACAACAAAGAGAGCTATCAAACCTTATAAGGGATTATAAAAACTCAATCGGGCTAAATACTATTGCCATTATTTCAGAGGAGACACAGGGAGATTTAGCATTTCTGAAAAAGAGAAGATATATTATTTATCCAGGAAGCGAAAAAGAAAATAAACTCCTTTCATCGGAGGATAAAGGTGATAAAAAAATATTTGACCTGATATCGCGCACAGACCAGAAGAATTTATCAGCCCTTCTCAGAGACGACTCGGTAGTCCATTATGTTAGACGAATTGATAAAGGCGATAAGACATTTTATGTATATCTATCTGAAAGATTGTTTACATCAAATAAGCTATCTATACCACTCCTCAATAGTCTCATAGCCTCTTGCTTGTCAATTATAATCTTTGGGATAGGACTATTCTTCTTTTACAACTTTCGTCATGCCTTTGGACTAATAGCCATTATCTCATTTGTTTTATATTCCCTTTCTGGAAAAGAGGTAATCAAAAGGTGGAACGCCTCTATAATAAAAGACGACATTATCGAGCTTTCACTAATTATAGACTTCAACAAAAATAAAAAACTGAATATAACTCCAGAGGAGATCCACAAGATCGCCCCCATAAAAGTGATAAGTAAAATTGCCCCCTCAAATATAATCCCACATAGCGAGAGTTCTCTTATTAATCAGATAATTAGGACTTACAAAGACCATGATGCAAGATACCTATATATTCTCCCTTTCAGTCGTGCACCATATGAGGCGATCAGAGTGGACATCCCTATCAAAAAGCTTTTAGAAGAAGGAATTGGTAGATATTATTTGGTACTATTATTTAGCTCCATAGTAGGACTTCTGATTTACATCCTTTATGCAATAGGTTTTGTAGAGACATTGGTAAATAATCTCATAAAATACTCATACGCATACGGATATATAGCACCTGCCATAATCAGCACCCTAATCTTGATATTCATTCCTTTTATATCCGGGATAACACTAAGCTTCTTTGAACATGACCATGGAGAATATACGTTTGTAGGCATAGACAACTACATAAAAATACTCACCTCGGAGGGCAGAAGCTTCTTTGAACCATTATCCTTCTACTACACCTTCCTTGTTACCATTCTTTGGACAGCTGCTAACCTCATTATTCATGTCACGGTTGGCTTGTCATTAGCTTTAATCCTTAAAAATCCTCTTTTAAAATTGAGAGAGGTATACAGGGTCCTCTTGATCTTGCCTTGGGCAATTCCAAATTATATAACAGCTCTGATATGGAAGGGGATGTTTCACAAACAATTCGGTATAATTAATGAATTAATTGGGTATTTTGGCATAGAAGAGATTTCATGGTTTAGTTCATTTTCAACAGCGTTTGCCGCTAATCTAATTACGAACTCATGGCTCGGGTTTCCTTTTATGATGGTCATATCACTCGGCGCTTTGCAAAGCATTCCTCAGGATATATACGAGGCCGCAGACATAGAGGGTGCCTCTAAGTGGCAGAAATTCTGGAAGATTACACTTCCTCTACTAAAACCTGCTTTGTTCCCTGCCATTATTCTGGGTTCAATCTGGACATTCAATATGTTTAACATCATTTATCTAGTATCAGGAGGAGAACCATCAGGTGCTACTGATATATTGATTGTCGAGGCATACAGATGGGCATTTGAGAGGGGTGAAAGATACGGATATGCAGCAGCCTACTCAACAATCATATTCTTAATACTGTTGGGTTACTCATTAGTAACCAATAAATATTCCAAGGCAACAGAGAGTATATACCGATGAGATTTGCAAAAAAGACAAAATTATTTATAAGCCAACTACTAACACACATTTTCCTCACCATCTTTTCAATAGTCACCATCTATCCCGTCCTTTGGGTCTTTAAGATGGCTTTTTCTGAAAGTCAAAACTTCAAAGTCTCACTCAACCCTATCCCTGAGAAGATATCCCTTACAAACTTTACGGAAGTAATATTTGCTAAAAATATGGCAGGTCAATATATCTTTTTTTATCAGCTCTTTAACTCAATAGCAGTAAGCTTTCTCACTACTTTACTCGGGGTCCTACTCGCAACCACGGCAGCATACGCATTTTCAAGGTTCAATTTCCCATTGAGAAGAACGGGACTTATGGCATTCCTTGTAACCCAGATGTTCCCGGGCACAATGATGATGATACCACTTTATATCATAATGGATAAACTAGGTCTGCTAAATCATCTCATGGGCCTTGTGCTTGTATATTCGACCACATCGATCCCATTTTGTGTATGGACCCTCAAGGGCTATTTCGATACAATTCCCAAAGAGCTCGAAGAGTCAGCGATGATAGACGGAGCAGGGAGACTAAAAATATTCCTAAAAATAATCCTACCACTTGCCAGACCTGCAATAGCAGTTACGGCCCTCTTCTCATTTATGACAGCATGGAACGAATTTATCCTTGCTGCAACTTTTATGAGCAAGGAGACAAGTTACACATTACCTGTCATGCTTCAACACTTTGTAGGGGCCCACAATACTGAGTGGGGACACTTTGCTGCTGGTGCCATCATAGTTGCATTACCAGTTGTGACCCTCTTTTATTTTTTACAGAAACACCTTATATCTGGACTCACAGCTGGATCAGTGAAGGGTTGATTCTCAGCACATACCCCCACCATCAGCAACAATAATCTGACCTGTTATATATGAAGCTGCATCCGAGGCAAGAAATAGGACCAAACCTGCTATCTCAGACACTACACCATGTCTATTCATTGAAACAGTCTTTAGTGCCTCTTCTCTAAGTGCCTGATTAACTATTAGAACCTTTGAAAAATCCGTATCAATAAGTCCAGGCGCAACACAGTTAACTCTTACATTCCCACCAGCCCACTCACGTGCCATCTGACGAGTCATCTGTACAATAGCACCCTTGGATATACCATACACCCCAAGTCCTGGCCAGGATCTTAAACCCGCCGTAGAGGCTATGTTAATAATAGAGCCACCCTTCCCTTCTATCATCTTTTGAGCAATCCTCAATGATAAAAAGAAAGGACCCTTTAAGTTTACATCCATAATCTTATCCCATGCCTTCTCTTCGGTATTCAAAATTGGTCCGAAGATTGGATTTGTAGCAGCATTATTTACCAAGACATCAATATAACCGCACTCTTCAAGAGATCTATTTGCCAGATTCATTACCTCATCCATTTTGCCCATATTAGCTGCCACCGCTATGGCCTCTCCACCCTCTCTCTCTATCTCCTCGACAACCTTTTCACAGGCTTCAAGCTTGCGACTTGATACTATGACCTTTGCACCGTATTTGGCAAACTGCTTGCAGATCTCCCTACCAATGCCCCTCGAACCACCTGTCACAAGTACGTTCTTTCCCTTAAAATCAAACATCTTTTACCTCCTTAAACTAAAATACGACACGGTAAATATAATAAGGTATTTTCACATATGTCAAATAATGATTCCGTAGCCTTTTACAAAACCAAAAACTACAAAAATATCATCCTATATTAGCCTATATTTCCTATGACAAAGATTGTAAATTTCACCTATAAATCAAAAGTAGGATAAGAATTAGAATTTTCTAATAACAGGTTGCGGGATATACAACTCAACAGAGCTCATACATCTCATTCATGGAAAATTACTCTTGACACAAAATCTATTTGTATTTAAAGTTAAAACGATGTTTAATAAATTCATTAAAATACTTGTTGCCTTACCAATCTTAATACACCTTAACATATTTGACTTTATCCACCCAGAACACAACTACAACCAGAGAGATAATTGTCCGATATGCCAATTTCATACATATCAAAACAGCGCAGACAAATTAGATGACCTTAACAAAATTCTCCTAACTAATAAAGAGGAAAAATGGAAGGTCTCTCCCCCTACTGAAAGGGTAGTAACTTTACAATACCAATCAAACCACATTCGTGGACCTCCCAAAGGATAAGCTCTTAAAATTTACTACTACCTAACCTCTATGCACCTCAACCTAAGGAGGTCCAAATATGAAGATATTAGTAATACTATTAATAATGTCAATTCCAAACCTACTTTTAGCACAGATATCTGAAAACCCTTTTCTACAGAATAAATTTAATCCGGATTTGTCAATCATAGCTGATTTTGCATTCAATAGTAGCGATATCAGGGATGAGTCAAGAGAGAAATTAGAAATACCCGAGTTTTTACACCACCACCCTCACTCTCACATAAGCAAAGCCAGAGGAATAAATTTCAATTATCTCGAACTCGCCTTCTCAGCACCAATAGATGTCTACTTTGACTTTACTGGAATCACAACCCTTGCACCGGGGCACGGAATAGAGATTGAAGAAGTCTATGCAGACACAAGGTTTCTCCCCTACGGATTCGGGGCAAGGACAGGGCTTTTTAAGAGCGGTATAGGAAGACATAATTCAAAACACATACACAACTGGGATTTTTACGATTCGCCTGTTATTTATGATGCAATATTGGGAAGCGAAGGGATATCAGATGTCGGTCTAAGGCTCACATATACATTTCCGCTTGATTTCTTTCTCCAGCTGGGAGGAGAGATTTTTCAGGGCAATAGTGGCGAACCCATATCATTTAATGCCAAAGGATTTACATTCCTTGGACATGAGATAAAAGATGCCTCTGTGCCATCACTCTTCACAGGATATCTGAAGACCTCATTTGATTTTGGTGAACACATCTTTCTTCTGGGTTCATCGGTTCTCTATGGACATTCAAATCTCTCACAATCGGGTCACACACATAAACAAAATGAAGAAATATCCGAACACAAGCAGGAGAATGCCATCAATGCCCCTGGGACAATTGTCTTCGGCTTTGACCTGACTTACAAATACATTATTGATGCCCACAGATATCTGTCAGTTGAGAGCGAATACTTGAGCAGAATCATTGACGGGACGATATACATTGCAGATGATAATGAGACAGAAGAAATAACTGATGATTTTGCCATTAAAAGAAAAATACACAAAACCAATTCAGGTCTCTATGTCCAGGCACTATTTAAGTTTGACAAGAGATGGAGAACAGGTTTGAGACTTGATTATCTGATTGAGCCTCATGTCGAACTTGATGGTCAGCACCCCGAACACGAACACAGTGAAGAAAGGTTGTATAAAATTTCATACATGATTGATTATAATTTTACTGAGTTTTCAAAAATAAGATTTCAGTACAATTATGATCACACCAAGTATTTTGAAGAGAGGATGTTGCCCATTCAGGAATTTATATTGAATCTGAACTTTGCTGTGGGGGCTCACGGGGCACACTCTTTTTAATGAGGAGGTGAATTTATGAATAAAACATTTTTTACCTTAGGAGTTTTATTAGGAATTTTTATTACAAGTACTATACTTGCTGAAGACAAAATCAAGGTAGTTGTCACATACCCTTACATAGAATCAATAGTTAGGGAGATCGGCAGAGATGTAGTAATTATCACTACCCTCGCAAAGGGAACAGAAGACCCACATTTTGTTGTCCCAAAACCATCCCTCATTGGGAGGCTCAGACAGGCTGACATACTGTTTATCAACGGGGCATCTCTCGAAATAGGCTTTTTGCCACCGCTCTTAAAACAGGCAAATAATCCAAAAATTAACCCAGGCTCAGAGTATTTTATTGACCTGTCTAAAACCGTAGAACTTATAAATAAACCGTATAATGTGAGCAGGTCCGAGGGCGATGTCCACCCCGAGGGGAACCCACACTACTACCTCAGTTATAAGAATCTTCCCAGAATAGCAGAAGGAATTAAGAATGGTCTAATCAGAGTCAGAACTGACAAACAGGAATTTTTTGAGGCGAATTTTACTGATTTTATCAGACGCTTTGAGGAGAAGAAGAAAGAGTGGGATGAGAGACTCAGTAAAATAAAGGGTTGCAAACTTATTCAGTATCACAGAATGTTTAATTATGTGGCAATGGATGCCAATTGTTCAATCTTTGCTGAGATAGAACCAAAACCTGGTATACCACCAACGGCAAAGCATATTGAGTCCATAATAGAAAAGTCAAAGGGACAAAAAATCCTAAAGATAATCGGTGATGACTATCACGAAATTAAGTCTGTAAAGAAACTCTCCGAGGAGACAAAGATCCCTTACATTATTCTTCCACACGATGTAAATAGTCTGAGTGAAGTAAAAGATATCTTTTCACTCTATGACTTTATTGTGAGGAGACTTACAGAATGATAGATATTCTGCTTACAAGTTTTATCTTTGCAACAGTATTACTCGGAATTCATTCTTATTATGGAATTCATATAATTAGACGCGGGATCATATTTACAGACCTTGCAATAGGACAGATGGCGGCTCTCGGAACCGCCATCGCCTTTCTTATCTTTGATGGAAGTTTTATCTATCCCGTCTCACTCTCATTTGCACTTATAGGCGCATTTCTGATTGCACTTACCTCAAAGAAGAGAATAAATCACGAGGCATTCATTGGTCTTATATATGCAATCGGAATAAGCCTTTCTATCATTGTCCTCTCAAAGAATCCCCACGGGACAGAAGAGGTTCAGAAGCTCACAGCATCAGATATATTGTTTATTACAAAGGGTGAACTGATTAAAGTATCTGTATTATACGCAACTATAGGTCTATTTTTATTCTTTGTAGTAGAAAAAGTAGAAGGAACGATAAAAGAGGTTCTGTTTTTTACTTCGTTTGCAATTACCGTTACGAGCTCCGTCAACCTTGCAGGTGTATTAGTTGTATTCTCTATACTTGTTGCACCAGCCTACATTATGTCCTTTTTTACACATAGTTTCTCAATAAAATTAATCGGGGCATGGATACTTGGGATATTAATAAACATCATAGCAATACTCTTTTCATATTATCTGGATCTCCCGACCGGATATACTATTGTTGCATTTTATGCCTTTTCAGGGATTATTGTTTCATTAATCTGTAAATGCTTCAAGAGTGAAACAAGTAACGGATAAAAACTATATTATGAGCCAAATGAATTTTATTCAACTGCCTCACAAACCTGTATATCTTTCTCAAAGCTTCATAATATATCCTCTAAGTATTCATAAAATAGCAAGAGGTCAGATTTCTATGAGATGTTTTAAAAAGTTCAATTGTGTTTAATTAGTTTGACTACAAGTAGTTATAATGATACCTTTCAACTTTAAGGAGGGATTATGGACAGAGAAGTCGATAGAATAAAAATTAAGAGAATAATAACTGTAAAGGCAATTGTGACGGATTCTTTCAAAAAGAATCTCATCCAGGATCTAAAGAAGGCGAAAGAGAATATAAATATCCAAATAATGCAATTAGAGAGCGAGGCCCGTATCTATCTTGACCAACTTAAAAAAAATGGTGATCTAGTGAGGGCACAGATGATAGAGGCACAATTAGCTGAAACAAAGGAGAGATATACACAAGGTCTTGAAGAAATAAATGAGAAATTAGTAGAAGCTGAAAGACTAGTCTATGGGACACTCTATACACAAGGACAATTAGAAGGCGAGGTAGAGGTCAGTATAGGAGATGACCTATATAAAAAGATAGCCGGAGCTGAAATAATAGTCAAAGACGGAATTGTCGAAAGGATTGTAGAGCAAGAGACCTCTCTTATAGAGATAGCTAACTTCTCAACTATAAAAGGACCTGACATTAGACAATAGTCTCATTTAACAAGTCCACAGGCAATAAAAGCCGGCCTAAAAAGATATATCTCCAGTGGTTTGAAATGCTGCGCGGATGGGTCAACAAATTTCTTATCCTGAACAAATGAGTTTCTCAAAAAGACATTGTGCAACACATACCTCTCATTAAAATATGACCTAGCAGTCACAACTAAATATTTTAAATTATCCGAGCATACCTTTCTAAAAAAGTCATCATCAGACATAAGTCCTGACTTAAATCTCTTTGCATTTGTATCTATCTCTTCGCCGGCCATTTTTCTATCTGAAAGCAGTGCCAGAAGAGGTGCTATTGTTGATGCACCAGTTATTGTCTCAAAGTCCTTAGTATTTGATCTTATGTAATCTGCAATCTCATACGCGCCCTCAAATGATAGGTTTTTGTTCCAAATATAATGTCTATAGAATGGCTCCATTCTACCAACTATTCGATGATCTTTGAAATACAAAAAATATGCTATATCTGAAATAAAATCCACAAAATGAGGCTTCTTATACGTATAGCTAATTCGTTCGCCTTCTGGCCTAACATCACTACCAAACAGCAGTTTATCTAACATCCCAGAAATAGGTCTATACATCCATAGACCTATCAAAATTAGAAAGAGATATACAACTGCCTTCGAAAAATTCTCAACTTTAGGAAGTATAAAGAGGTATTTTATAAGATAAGATGCCCCCATTGACATAAAGAAAAATAAAAACACAAGATAAAAATCATAAAGCTCTCTTAAAGCCGAATACTCCGCAACAAAAACAAAGAAGGCGAGAATCGAAAAGCCAACCATCTTATAAGCCTTATAAAACGGAGGTCCCTCGGCATCTCTTCTCCTAATCAAATCTCTCACACTGAAAACCAAAAAAGACAATGATACGATGCAAAAAGGGATATACAACATTGAATGAAAATAAACAGACTTAAGAAATTCTCGACCAAAAAAGAAATTTATAGAGTTTAACAATATGCCATAAAGAATCAAAAATGGATTTGACGTATTAAAGATATCTATCTTATTCGGTATCTTTTCTGGTTTGAGTATATGATACTTGAAGACTCCGAGAATAAAGTTATCCCCACCTATTATATAAAATACCCCAAAAATCAATGAGGCTATAATTGTAAATGACACCAGGTACCTCAATAAATTTTTAAATTCCTTTGATATCAGAAAATAAATAAATATTGATGCTAAAACCCCCAAAGAGTATAAACCTGTTGATATAGCTAGAGCCGAGAATACCCCTGCCAATACAGGCTTATTAATAAAAAGGTAGTAAACAGATATTGATACAAACATAATTGTTAAATTTACTCCTGTCATATCTGAAGATGCCATTAGGACTTGATAAGAGAACATATAATAGATAAGCCCTGCAAAAGCTGTAACAACTCCAGAAAGCTCTTTTAAGGTTCTATATAAGAAGACACCTGATATTAGAGAGGCTGAGATAGGGATCAATTTAGCAACTACTATATTAAACCCAAACAATTTAAATATTAATGCTGGAATAACAAGATGAATAGGCGGGTGAGCAAAAAAGAAATCCCTATAGGGCAACAGTCCTTCTGAAAACCTCTTTGCCATATAAAAATATATATTTTCATCAGTAGTTGATGGGTGAATACAGAACACCTTTATCAAAAACCAAAATACAAAAAACAATAAAACTGAGAAAACCTCTATTAACCGACCTCCTCTTTTAATCTTATCGTCAAGTTCAACAAAATATTGCCTTGCCCAGCCGTATGCAACAATTATTGCTAAAAAAATGGCTATATTTGCTGGAAGAAATCCAAAGGGTCCGTTTGGGAAAAGAATCAAAAATAGAACCACAATAGATATGACTATATAAGATAAATCTTTTTTGGTCCCTACATACTTTTTGTTCATATATTATGTTCTACCTCTCTACCTTAGCAAATTCAACTACTTTATAAGCATTGCATCCCCATAGCTGAAAAACCTATATTCATGTTTAATTGCCTCATTATAGGCATAAAGCATTAATTCCCTTCCAGCAAATGCGCACACGAGCATAAACAATGTAGATTTAGGGAGATGAAAATTTGTAATCAAACCACTCACAACTCTGAACTCAAATCCAGGATATATAAATATATCAGTAGAGAATCTACCAGACAGAATCATATTTTTAATTCTATAATTTGACTCCAACGTTCTAACAGTTGTCGTCCCTACCGAAATAATTTTTTTGTCTTGAGCCAAATATTGATTAATAAGTTGGGCTGTTCTTTCTGATATTTCATATTCTTCAGTGTGCATTTTGTGTCTTGTAATATCTCTCTCCCGAACTGGCAAGAATGTCCCAATACCCACATACAAAGTTATAAAGTCATATACAATCCCCTTCTCTTTAAGAGAGTCAAAAACCTCTTGAGTAAAATGTAGACCTGCTGTAGGTGCCGCAACAGAACCATCTTTCTTAGCAAATATGGTTTGATAACGAACATCATCATAACCCTTTTTATACCCCCTTCTTATATAAGGAGGTAGAGGCATATAACCTACCTTTTCAAGTAAATTATCAACTGTAATTTTATTAGATAAGATCTTTACTCTGTTATTTATATTATCTTTATCAAGTTCAACAATTTCAAGCTCAATATTAACACCATCAAAAACCACTTTATCTCCAATAAGAAACTTTTTATGAGGTTTTAACAACGCAAAAAACTCCGAATCATTTATGAACTTATGTAAAAAAACCTCACATCTACTTTTACCATTTCTCTTACCAATCAACCTACTCTTTATAACTCTTGAATTGTTAAGTATGAGAAGGCTATCCTTATCTAATTCTTTTGGTAGATCCCTGAATATTGAGTGCTTTAAGTTACCACTTTTCCTATCCACAATCAGTAACCTAGATTCGTCCCTCTTATCCTGAGGATACTGAGCAATAAGACTTTTAGGTAGCTCAAAATCAAAAAGCGAAATATCCATACGAATATATGGATATACGCCTTCTCTTCTCAACTGTCAAAACAGAAAAATAACAAAAATTTCAGGGAAGAGGGAGGAGAGGCACAAGCCTCTCCTGGAGGGATTCAAAGGGAGGGGTTATTTGACTTCAATCTCTATAGTCTTACTCTTCTTTTCTTGAGTCTTGGGTATAGTTAGTGTAAGGACACCATCTTTATATTCAGCGGTAATCTTTGTTGGATCTACGTTATCTGGCAATGTAAAGCTCCTACAAAACTGCCCATATACCCTCTCAAGCCTGTAGAATTTGCCTTCTTTCTTCTCCTCTCTCTCCGATTTTCTTTCACCACTGATTGTCAAAACATCATCCTCAACACTGACTTTAATATCCTTCTGATTCATCCCGGGAAGATCAGCCTTGAGGTAGATGTTCTTCCCATCCTCCGTAATATCCACTGCTGGACCCCATGCCTTATCAATACTCCTTTCCAAAGCATCTCCAAAGAAATCCTCAAAAAGCCTGTTAATCTCTCTTTGAATCCCTGAAAGTTCCCTCATCGGATTAAACCTTGTTAACATCATATTTATTACCTCCTTTCTTCTCAATTTCTGAGTAAAATTTAATCACACTTTTTCCCCTGTCAACCCCAAAAAACAAAATTAGGGTGGACAATTTTAGTCCACCCTAATTCAAAGTTGTCACTTAATTATAATATCAAGCCTATAACCAGTACCAGGAAGGTCTCCATAACTAGTCTCTGCTTGCACATCTATATAATAATCTCCATCAGATGGCACCTCAAAATCTTTTATCTCTGAATAATAGTTATCTAAACTGATATCCCTATTGCTCTCTAATTCGTTCCCATTTGAATCGAATAATATCAAAGTAGTATCCTCAATCTGAGGCTTATACCCGCCGGAAGTAACCAGAGACAATTTTTGACCTTTTCTTAATGAGATTTTGAAATAATCGTCCAAGTCATTATCACTAGCCCCTTGCTCATATTTAAGGGTTCCAAATACAACTATTCTATTTTCATCTTTTGGCAACACATTAGCACTTGACATATCATTATTAGGTTCGATCTCAAACATGGCATACCCAGTAACAAATGGTATTCCATTTATTCTTGTTCCGGGAGAATATAATGCACCATTAGAATTTGCCGCATCTTTGTGTTTTTTAAATTCACCAGTAATATCAGGGTCTCTTGTGAATGATGTGTTTTCATTCTGCCCCGCTGCATCATATTCAATCCTATCTATCTCAACCTGACCTTTTACAAGGGATACATTAGCAACTACTAACAAAGGATGGGAAGGAAGTCCAAGCCCACTCACCGAAGAATACACCTTTGCACCTCCAAAATACCCGTCTGGACGTCCACCACCGAATACTACAACTGCACCACTAGCGGGCACGACTGCACCACATGGAAACTTAAATTTAGCATTGTTGAACAGCCTTAGTTCAGCAAGTTCAATAAGTAAGTCCTTCTCTGTTTTATTAACAATCTCTACGAACTGATCCCCCATGTCTTTTCTACCATCGTTATTTACATCATCCTTGGCATAGGCATAAAACTCGTTAATAACAAGGTCCCCTGCCTTTGGTAAATCAATATTCGTTGGTAGACAACCATTTATCAACTCAAACTCTAAAACATAATTTCCTTTAATAGGACCATAATCTGCTTGAGGACCTACCAAAATGTAAAATGTCCCATCATAAGGAATTGGCCAACCATAAATTGCAGAATAATAAGAGCCACCATAGTCCTCATTGCTTGCCAGGACGTTTTCCTCATGATCAAGTATGAAAATCACTGTGTCATAGGCTTCGGGATCTTTACCACCAAATAGTGCCACATTTAATACCTGCCCAACTTTACCATAAAATTTATACATATCCACACTATCGTTATCACTATCCACTGCCCCAAAATACAGTGAATGATTCTCTTTTATCTCATTTGCACTTGATGCATTATCATTGGGTTCAGTTTCATCATAATAAGGTAGTTTTTTCCTCTTAATATCAATCACATATTTATAATCTGATCCACCAGCTCCATAATAATCGAGTATCCCAATCAAGTAATTCACTGAATCAAGTGTTATTTTATTTAAGGAGACCTTCTTAGTTGCACTATTCTTGTCCCCAACACCCACATCTATGATTTGGTAGGTATCAGCATCATAAAGCACAACAAAAGGTATAAAAGCCACATTTGACCCACTCGCTTGATATACATCAATAGTAAACTTATCACCCTTTACTCCGCTAAATTTATAGAATTTATATGCCCCAGCCGGGTCTAAATTGCCACTATCGGAATACGGGAATGAAGATACATTCTTAGAAACAAGGGATATTTTCTCAGATTTAAGTTTATATCTATAAGTATTTCCTCCTACCGGGTTGGGATTATCTGAAGTGTTTCTTGCATCAGCTACAAATACAAAATACTTCCCATTTTCGGAAATCAATGCCTCAACCATTGAATCTTTACCCCTTGAGTTATCATTAAGATTAATAGCGACAGGCCACGGACCAAATATAGTATCCACTACCTGATAAACTACCAAATATGCATCCAAATCTGATGCAGGGCTCCCATTCTCCGCAATAATTGTAAATCTATACAAGTCCCCTGCCTTTGCATAGAAGTAAAAATTGTCTACATCGCCAACCTTAATAGGATTACCATTTTCATCTTCTCCATCTTTTGGTTCCCCAATAACCCCTGATGTCTCAGAAGGAATTCTTAGCGCAGATGCATTTGTATATAAATCATTTGGTTCAAATTCTTCATCCATTTTTAAAAAATCTACATCTAATTCATAATCACTCTTTTGATCCATATAGATAATGGATTCTACTATTAAATAAAAATCACCTCCACCACCAGTATAGGCAAGAAGTAGAGAATCAAAATTTCCAGCAAATGAATCCATATTATCAGCCATCTCTACTAACTCCCTCTTACTCGCATTAAACAATGTTATGACAGTATCTATATCTGAAGGGGGAGAGAGTCTGACCGCCTTTGTCTCAGCCTTAATATACTTCTCCTCTGATAAACTAAATCCAAACGGGTTGGGACCATCAATCGGCATCGTCTTTGAAACTCGCTTGGGAACAGAAGATAAATCAAGTGCCTCCACATTAAGAGAGGAGTGTTTAATGGATAATACATACTTATATTTTTCACCACCAACATTCGCTGGGTTCTCACCAAAATTTGTAAACTCCCCAACTACTACTAGATAGTCCCCATCCTTTGGAATAAATACAGTCATACCAGCATTTATATTACTATCCATATTCATAGTAGCAGCCCTATAATAAAAATTACCTAATGACTCTTTGTCTATAATAATGACTGCAGGGACTATGTCCATATTCTCAAGCGCCTTAGCCTCTATTCTCAATACATCACCTGCCTTTGAACTAAATTCGTAAAAATCCAAATCATTTTCATAACCCAAATCAGGATCAAACTTAGGCTCATCTATTTGCCCATTGATCTCAGCATCAAGCTCTACTTTATTTGGGCTATCAAGTGAATTAGGTTCTTCCTCATTATACTTATGTTCCTGCGGACCAGTATCAACAATATCCTGTCCAGCATCTTCTAAAACATCCATACCCACATCTGGTAATACATCTTCGTAAACATCCGGCATAACATCCTCGACCACATCTGGCTCTACATCTGGTGAAACATCCTTACCTACATCTGGTCTATGTGTGTCCGTTATTACATCTGTAATAACCACATCAGTTGATACATCCTTACCCTTATCATCTTTCACATCTTCATCATCACTACAGGCATACAAGAGTAAAGATGCCAAAACGAAAGCTACAAACAAATACTTCCTTTTCATAGTCTCCTCTCCATACAAAGTTTTAAAAATTAATCCTAAACGCATATGTAAACCTGTCAGTTGAGGTAATATATACTACATTACCATCAATAACAGGATCAGATTCAATCTTACCACCCGTCTTGTACTCGAAAATAGACTTTAATGTATTTATATCCACAAAATATACTGTTCCATCACCCTGCCCACCAGCAAATATTACAAGGTTTTTATAAATAGCCGGGATTGAGATTATAGGTCCAGCAGCAGTAAATTTCCCTAATACACTCCCTGATTTTTTATCTATCACATACATATTTTTATCATTCGAACCTATGTAAATCCTGTCTCCACTAATACGTGGGGACGAGTTGATCCAACCCTGAGTCTCAACTTTAAAATAAATCTTCTTACCCTCCTTAGCATCAACTGCATAGATATTTTTATCATTTGAACCAAAATACACAATTCCGTTTTCAACTACAGGTGAAGATGTTACCCCATCATCTGTCTTGAACCTAAATACCATAGTCCCATCGTTTATATTTACAGCATAAAGATAAGTATCGAGATTACCAACATACAGGATATCACCATCAATAAATGGTGAGGAATAACTAAATTCACCAGGTTTAAGATCTTCTACAAGTCCTCCCACATCTTTACCCTCTGCCTTTAATTGAGACACTTTTTCATTATGCGATACTGGAAATTTCCATACTATCTCTTTATTAGCAATTTTCACTGCATATATATGACCATCATAACTTGTAAAATACACAGTATCGCCTTTTACTATAGGATCTGATTTTATCGCCCTTCTAGTTGTAAACTTCCATGACTCTTTCCCCATAGTATCTACTGCATAAAAATTATAATTAATGGAGCCAAATAATATCTTACCCTGCCCATATTTTGGGGCAGAAATGATATTCATACCAACATTATAACTCCACCGCGGCTCACCAGTCTTTTTATTAAGCGCTGTCAGATACCCATCTTCATTCCCAAACACAAGTAGATCATCAACTATCAGTGGCGTAGAAAAACTCGGAGCCTGACCTAAATACTTCCATAGAAGCTCGACAGGCTGATTCTTCTTACATGAGGCAAAAATAAAAATAAAAATAAGTATAATAGATGCTCTTCTCATATTCCTACCATCCCTGTTAAAATGCAAAACATTGGGTTGTTTTTAATATTACATTCAGCGTTTGTCAATAAATTTTCACCAATTTTAATGATCTATATGTTTTATGAAGGATATCTCTCGAGGCAAAAAATTCACCCCGAAAAATCCCACTACTGACTCTACATCTTTTATTCAATTCAAATTCATACCTACTTATGAGTTCATCGTCTTCAAATAAAAAAACAAAGATTCAAATCGTGAACCTTGAATATTGTAGAAAATCCGGCTTTTCAATTACACAACTCATTTTTTACAACCCTATGTTTTACTTCTCCATGATCCTTTCTTATATCCTTACCACCACAAAATAAGATTTAAGGAAAGCTTAATCGAAGTCCTATTTCAATGATCTTTAATTAAAAAGACAATTTTCACTCACAGGACTAGCATAGGTAAATTTCAATATATTTCAAGAAAGTGCCCAAATTATCATTTCGATTCACTTATTTTATTTGACTTTTTATTTCACAATTATAATATCTTGTCGCTCAATTGTGGTACTAATAATATATGAATCAAAATCATATTAGGAATTTTTGCATAATTGCTCACATAGACCATGGAAAATCTACTCTTGCCGACAGAATCCTAACATTAACGGGGGCTATCAGCGAGAGAGAAATGCGTGAACAGTTTCTTGACTCAATGGACATTGAGAGAGAACGTGGCATAACTATAAAGGCAAGCGCGGTTAGACTCAATTACAAGTCAAAAGATGGAAATGAGTATATATTTAACCTTATAGACACACCGGGACATGTTGATTTTTCATATGAGGTGTCCAGAGCACTAAAGGCCTGCGAAGGAGCTATTTTAGTCGTTGATGCCTCCCAAGGAGTAGAGGCACAGACAGTCTCAAATCTCTATCAAGCAATTGAAAATGACCTTACAATTATCCCCGTCATTAATAAGATAGATCTTCCAAGCATTGACATCGAAATGTGCCTAAGGCAACTTGAAGATGACATTGGACTCGATACATCCGGACACATAAAAGTTAGTGCAAAATTAGGTATAAATATTGATGTCCTTTTAGAGGAGATAATCAAGAAAATTCCTCCACCACAGGGCTCACCAGATAAACCCCTAAGGGCTCTTATATTCGATAGCTGGTTCGACAATTACAAAGGTGTTATAGTGCTCATAAGGGTATTCGATGGAACTATAAGAAAAGGAACTAAAATAAAATTAATGTCAAACAACAAGACCTTCGAAGTTATGGAAGTAGGGGTAATGACTCCACATCAAAAATTTATTGAAACCCTATCAGCCGGAGAAGTAGGCTTTATATCAGCCAACATAAAAGATATAAAAGATGCAAGAGTTGGAGATACAATAACATATGAAGACAACCCTGCAGATACTCCGCTCCCAGGATTTAAAGAAACAAAGCCTATGGTCTTCGCAGGATTTTACCCTGTTGAGGCACAAAAATATAATCAATTGAGGGATGCCGTGGAAAAGCTTAGACTAAATGACGCAAGTTTTGTATTTGAATCTGAAAATTCAGCTGCTTTGGGACTGGGCTTTAGATGCGGATTTTTGGGCCTTTTACACATGGAAGTAATAAAAGAGAGACTCGAGCGCGAATACGGCCTTGAATTAATATCCACTGCTCCTAATGTCGTATATGAAATCTTAACCACAAAAGGGGAGAAAATAGTTATAGACTCACCCTCTAAAATGCCTCCGTCACAATTCATTAAATCTATTTGCGAACCAGTTATACTTGCAACCATACATACACCATCAGAGTATATTGGCTCCATCCTCAAGCTTTGTGAAGAGAGAAGAGGTGTTCAAAAATCAATAGATTATTTAGCACAAAATAGAGTTGCAATAAAATACGAGATACCTCTTGCAGAAATAATCTTTGATTTCTATGATAGGCTTAAAACGGTCACCCGGGGATATGGCTCACTTGATTATGAATTTGTCGGATACAAAGAAGGGGAACTCGTAAAGGTAGATATTTTATTAAATGGTGATATAGTGGATGCCCTTTCAATAATAGTCCACAAAGACTTTGCATATAGAAGGGCAAAGGAACTCGTCCACAAGATTAGAGGTGTAATCCCGAGACACCAATTTGAAATAGCAGTCCAGGCAGCCATTGGATCCAGAGTAATAGCGAGGGAGACCATTAAGGCCTTTAGAAAGGATGTATTGGCCAAGTGTTATGGTGGAGATGTCACAAGAAAGAGAAAACTTCTTGAAAAACAAAAAGAGGGTAAAAAAAAGATGAAACAAGTAGGCAGAATAGAAATACCTCAAGAGGCCTTCTTGGCAGTACTATCCACTGAGGAACTAGAGGAAGACTAATGGACATAAAAGGATTTTATAAAAGATATAAGGTTAGAAAGAAATTCAAAAAACTCAAGGAGCAAACAGAGTGGATACTCAAACATCGTACAGAAAAGTTAACCGAAGAGCAAATTCAAAAATCAAGTGAATTTTTAAATAAATTACAAGAGATTCTATCATCAAACGACTGGCACAAATTTAAAACCGAGTTTGACAAGTTTAGTGATTTTTTTGAAAGAAATCTCAACAAATACAAGAAAGGAGTAATAAGAGAGAATATCGAATCCATTATTTGGGCAGCGTCTATTGCATTAATTCTTAGATCCTTTGTAATAGAAGCCTATAAAATCCCCTCAGGTTCTATGATACCTACCCTCGTAATAGGCGATCACCTCTTTGTGAATAAATATATATATGGACTAAAGATACCTTTTACCTTTATAAAATTTTTTGACTATAGAAAACCTAAACGAGGTGAGATAGTCATATTTACTAGACCAGAGGAGGGCAAGGATTTTATAAAGAGGGTCATAGGTGTAGAAGGGGATACTGTCGAGGTTAGAGGTCACGACATATATTTAAACGGCGAGCTCTTAAAAAAGGAATACGTAGATGAATATGAATACTTCGAAAAAGATGAATTCTCCGGCGAATACAAAAAGGTTCGCGCCCAACGCTATTTAGAGACCATTGATGGGAAAAAACACTATATAATACTTAAACCTGATTCACCCCTCATGGGATTTGGAGACGGAATATACAAGATCGAAAAAGATGCGCTCTTTGTAATGGGTGACAACAGAGATAACAGCTCTGATTCGAGATTTTGGGGGACTGTAAAATTAAAACAGATAAAAGGACGGGCTATGTTCATTTGGTGGTCATGGGGAGGTGGAAAGGGAATTCAATTTAATAGAATATTTAAATGGATTGAGTAGTAAATCTTTGCAATGTTTACAACATAGATTTATAATAAAAAGCCACATGACAGAAAGGAAATCACACATCTTTGCATTTGGTGGAGGAAAAGGAGGTATAGGAAAGTCATTTCTCTCAGCAAATATTGCAGCATCTATTAGTAAAATGGGGTACAGAGTAGCGCTTATTGACTTGGACCTGGGTGGAGCAAATCAACACACCTTCTTTGGAATAGACAGACCACAAAAGATTATAGATGATTTCATAGAACACAGGGTAAAGAAGTTTAGTGAAATTCTATTAAATATACCTGACTACAACATCATGCTCGCAGCGGGAATACAAAACGACCTAAAAGCTACAAATTTTAATATAGGCCAAAAAGCTAGGCTATTCGCTGCAGTAAAAGCTCTTGATTTTGACTATATAATAATCGACATTGGGGCCGGAATGAGCATCAGTACATTAGATACATTCAACATAGCTCCCAATGGTGTCCTCATTACATATCCTGAACCCACGGCTCTTGAAAATTGTTACAAGTTTTTAAAAAGTGCCTTTTTAAGAGAACTCCGCACAAGAATAAAGAATAAAGAATTAAAAGATTTTGTCGATAATATATATGATGGAAAGATAATCATTCCAACAGGTGTAAAACTTTTTGACTACTTTAACTCCATACACACAGAACTGGCCAATATTGCATACACGACCGCAAGACAACATTATTACTACCTTATCCTAAACAGCGCCTCAGAACATGATCTTGAATTACTCGACCATATACCACTTGCTATAAAGAGGTTTTATGGCTTTAACATCACCCCACTTGGTGGAATTTTATACGATGATAAGGTGCGTGAATCAATAAAGAAAATGAGGCCATATGTCGAATTATTTCCTGATTCACCAACCACACTAAAAATCCACGAAATAGCATCAAATATTGTCAACATTTCAAAAAGTTTATGCTATGATTGATTGACATGAAGAACTACTATAGAATTCTCGATATACCTCCTAACGCCGACCAGATGGAGATCGAAAAGGCATACCAAAAACTAAAAAACCTTGTCCTAAAAAATTCTATATCACTATACTCTATTCTTCCCTCCACAGAAAAAGAGACATTTCTGAAAGAAATAGATGAGGCATACAATACTTTGATAAACCCCATAAAAAGGCGCAATTATGACATATCTATTAAAACAGAACAGCAAAAAGATGAAAAAATAGAGAGTGAACCATCAAAACAACTTTCTTTTGAGTTCGCCAAGGGGGCCTTTACTTATATAGATTCTACAAGAAAGCCAGAAGAAGCCTTCAAATACTCAACACTCCAAACTGCAAGAGATCCTTATTCATCAATGGCAGAAAATGTCCTTAGAGGTGCGGATATTGAAACTTCCAAAAGTGATAAAAATGAGTTAACGACTCAAGAACAAATCATAACCCACAAACAATCTTATACAAGCTTTGATATAGATTACTGGTTAGATACCAAAGATGTAGCCATTGAAGAGAGAAAGAGAGAAAACACAGACAAAATTGAACAACCAAAAGATGTTGAGATAGGGGGAATAAAACAAAAATTAGAAAATAAACTACCAGAACCAATAGGACAAGATAACAATAATATTGAGGTGAAAAAAGAAGAAATGCCGACAGCCAACTACAATCAGATTATAATTGATGAAAATACGGAGTTCTCAGGAGAACTTCTAAGAAGAATTAGGGAATCAATGGGAATTACCATAAAAGATATTGCGAAGACTACAAAGATTTCTACTGCAAATATCACATATCTTGAAGAAGAGAACTACAATAATCTCCCGGCTCTTGTATACATCAAAGGGTATCTCACACAAATAGCCAAATGTCTAAATTTAAGGCCTGATTTGGTAGTCAGAAGTTATCTAGCAAGAATGAATGAAAGAAGTGAGAAAAAGGGAAAATAAGATTTGAGTTAAATATAAAGAAGGAAGAGATATGCCAAAGGTTAACAAGAAGAAAGAAAAAGATCCCAAAATTAATAGAGAGTTCCCCAACAACATTGAAGATAGACTAAATCCAATAATAGAACTTGAATATAAAGTTGTAGAAACATCCGATGTAACAGACATCACACTTGAGGAATTAATAAACAAACATGTGCGAGAGGGATGGAACTTTGAAAATATCCAATTTGCCATGAGAGAGTCTTCAAAGAGGCCAGCTATGGCATTCATTTTATTTACAAGAAGAAGGAAGGATTCATGAGGTCTATAAAAAAGGAACTGGAATATTGCACAACCTGCCCAAAACTTTGTAGGTTTGCATGCCCTGTAGCAAATGTCGAATACAGAGAATCTGTGACACCGTGGGGAAAAGTAGGAATGTTATACTTTTTAAGCAAAGATTATGTACCTAAAACTACTGAAAACTACGAACTCATTTATCATTGCACAGGTTGTCTCTCATGTAGAGAATTTTGCGAACATCAAATATCAGTCCCAGACATACTAACTCATGGAAGAAAGCTTGCGTACGAAGACTCAAGGCATCACAAGCGATTGGAAAAAGGACTTAAAAACATAAAAAAGGTTGGTTCAATCTTTAAAAATGACTTAAATAATAAGATAAGATCAGAACTCGACGCTGTATACTTCTCTACCTCTCTAAAGGCAAAAATATTTTTAGGGTGCGTATATACAGAGAAACATGTAGAAAAAATAAGGAAGGTTATCTTCATTCTTGAAAGACTTGGCATAGATTACGTAGGTATTTACTCCAATAAAGAATTTTGCTGTGGTTATCCACTGTATTCATCCGGTTTTGAAAAGGAATTTGTTAACTACATCATCAAAATCAAAAACAATCTATCTGGCACCAAAAAGCTAATAGCTCTTTGTCCTACTTGTGCATATACATTAAAGGCATTGTATCAGCAATACGACAATGGGATTAAGGCCGAGGTACTCACCTTTTCTGAATTCATCCTTCCATTTGTAAAAGCTATGGCAAGAAACAAAAAGAAGATCACAGAACACTATTCGTACCATGACCCATGTTTCATGAGCAGATATCTCAATCAGGTATCTGAACCAAGAGAGTTAATCACTACTACTGGAGCGATATTGTCAGAATTTTTATGGAGTAAAAAAAATTCAGTCTGTTGTGGAGGTGGAGGAATGTTTCGATCCACAAATAAAGTCATATCTCTAGATATGGCCTACAAAAGAATTGAAGAATTTAAGACAATTGGCTCTAAAGCAATCGCAACATCCTGTCCTACCTGTTTGAATATGTTTAAAGACGCCGATCCTGATATAGAAGTTATTGATATAATCGATGTAGTACACAATTTCATTAACCAATAGTGATGAAATTCTTTTTTATTGTAAATCCGAACTCAAAAAATGGACACACAAGAAGAATCTGGCCTAAGATTGAAAAGCAACTCAATAACAAAGCCATTAACTTTGAATATAGACTCACAAAGGCCCCCCTCGATGCAATTGAAATTGCCAAGGAGGCCACAAATAAAAAGTTTGATGTTATTGTTTCGGTTGGGGGAGATGGAACCAATAATGAAGTGCTAAACGGGATAATGCTCGCTGAAGTGCCAATAGATAAAAGACCATCATTAGGTTTTATCCCACAAGGGACTGGAGGCGATTTCAGGAGAAGTATACACGTTACACCCAACATAGAAAGAGCGATTGAAATTCTAATCAACTCAAACCGTCTTAGAATCGACATAGGAGAAGTAAGATTTTTGGACCATTCCAAAACTCATGTAAAAAGATACTTCTTAAATATCTGTAGCTTTGGAATATCAGGGCTAGTAGACTACTATGTAAATCACACAACCAAACTACTGGGAGGAAAAATATCATTCATGATAGGGACGCTCAGAGGAATATTTAATTATAAGAACACACCAGCGAATATAATTGTGGATGGAAGAGACCTCGGCAGGATGAACATAACCTTAGTAGCAGTTGCAAATGGAAAATACTTTGGTGGTTCCATGATGGTTGCACCAGATGCAGAGTTAAATGATGGGGTTTTTGATATTGTGATAATGAAGGATATCACAAAATTCAGATTTATTCTCGACGGCAGAAAAATTTATAAAGGCAAACACATAAAACCACCGAATGTATTTTCCCTAAAAGGTAAAAGCCTACAGGTTAACACAGGAGGTCTCTACATTGATCTCGATGGTGAAGACGTGGGTACAACACCAGCTGAATTTATAATAATACCTAAAGCAATTAATATAATAATACCTTAAAACGTTATGGATGCAGACAATCTTTCTGAAGAAATAGCATTATACAACATAGACGGTAAACAGATAGGCAAAATAGATAGACATACTGCCCATAAATCCAAAGAATACCTACATGGTGCTGTTCATATCTTCGTATTCAATTCCGATGGCAAAATACTCCTCCAGAAGAGGGCAAAAAATAAAATCATAGCACCAGGTAAATACGATATATCTGCCGGCGGACATATTAACTTCGGAGAAGACGAGCTTAGCGCAGCTAGGAGAGAGCTAGAGGAAGAGCTCAGGATAAAGAACGTAGAAATAAAATTTCTCTACAAATACATTTGGGAGAGTGAAATAGAAAGAGAGTTTGTATTCTCATTTTATACCCTTTGGGATGGCGAGATCACTTACCAAAAGGACGAGATAGAAGAAGTAAGTTGTTTTAATATATCAGATATTACAGAGAGTGATATATTTTCATCTAATCTAATCTACGAAATAAAAATCCTAAGAAAATATTACTCCAAACTATTTTAAATACTTAAAAATCAGAAAGTTAAAAAATTAAAAAAACAATAACTCACTTATATATAAGACTTTACGTTGGATTTATAAAATATTTCAAGTCCTCAATAAACTTGTCAAATCTTTTTACCTTTTTAGCCTCCTCAATCCCACCTCACTCATGACATAGCTGCCTCTGCCATGGCTCTACATTTCTTGGCTGGTCTTTTAATACTTAGTGTCCCATCTTCATCCAATGTAATAAATAAAACTTTTATATTTCTTGTTATAGGATCCTGTGTTAACTTCATCTTCCAATACCCAGTTAGTGCAATTCTCTCCCGCAACGTAACTTTAATAGATATTACATAATCGCTCATATACCTTAAATCCAACAGGAGTAAATCTCCCCTTTACCCATCGGTCTCCTATCAGCCACCCCAAAATCTTCATCAATAAACTTCTTACTTCCTGCAATTATGATCTACCTGTTTTATTCACCCAATTCCTCTAAGTTTCTTATCTCGAAAAAATCTTGTTGGCTAATTCAAGACCAATTCTTTCTCTTTAATACGCATAATATAGATAAAACGCATTTCAAAATGTATGAAATGTATTTTTCAACTTACCAATTTGGACTATAACATACCTAAAAGCTAATTGAATGAAAAAAATCTTGATATTACACCATGGAACTTATTTATTGACCAATTCAATTTAACATTGTAAAATCCTTTTCAAGGAGGTGTAAAGTGAAAAATTATTTGATTACATCAGTGATTATTTTATTTTCATTTTTAATTTGTGGATGTTCTTCGACGACTTCTGATAATGTAAAAACATCAGGGATCTATGCCCTATTCACAATTGAAAGCAAATACGGGCATGCTAATGTCCTTGCAAGGGCATCCTTACAGGTGGGAGGAATAACAGGTTCGTATATTAAACTTGTGGATGAAGATGAACTATTTTGTGATGAAACAAAACTAACTATGAGGGATGGAGGACTCGGCATCATAGAGTATACTGCGCAACTACCAAAAAAGAATTCAGGTGAAAAATACGTTTTCAAATTCAAAAGAAAAGATGAAGAGCATAAAGTAGAGGTGACTCAACTAAAGGAACTCCGTATTATTCAACCAAATCAATCTCAAAACCTTAAAATAAGTCAGGATTTAAAAATAAAGTGGGAACCTACATCTACTGAAGATATAGATATTAACATAGATGGGGAGTGCATTGATCCTTATAGCAAAATCCTATCAATAGACAACGGTGAATATTTAATACCAACGGGGACACTCAAATTCGATGAAGACACTGACTTAAACAGATGCCCAGTGAATATCCTAATAAAGAGATACGCCTCAACTAATGTCCCAAAGGAATTTGAAGGTGGAATGACATTTAGTTACTCAATTTCAGAAGTAAATATTCAACTCGAGAGATAATTTAAATCCAATCTTTCGGGACAGGTTTAGGTAATCTGATTGTCCTTAAGGGAGTATCTATATCCTTTAGGCCGTTCCCAGTAATGAGCAGTAAAATAGTTTTATACTTTTTAAGGTTCTTTGATATCTTTATTGCCCCTGCTAGAGGAGCGGAAGCAGCTGGTTCAGCAAAGATTCCTGTTGTTGATGCCAAGATCCTTTGAGCATTGAGAATCTCGTGATCTGAAACATCTACCACAAAACCTCCAGTGTTTTCAACAGCCTTCTTTGCCATATACGCATTACTAGGTGTGCTAACAGATATCGAATCAGCAATTGTCCTTGGGTTCTCCATATCACTATATTTATTCGTCTTAATAAACCTGTTTATAGCATTACTACCTTCTGCTTGCACAGAAATCAAAACAGGCATCCTTTTTATTAGTCCAGACATAAAAAGATCGTAAAATCCTTTGTAGACACCAGATATAATTACACCATCTCCAACAGGAACCAAGATCGCATCTGGGGTATTAAAATTCATCTGATAAAATATCTCAAGCGAGACCGTTTTCTTTCCTTCTATTGTTAAAGGATGATATGCAGTATTTCTGTTTAAACCACCTTTTTTTTCTGTAAATCTTAAGGACATTGCAAAGGCATCATCATAACTTCCATCCACAAGTATTATCTTTGCACCGTATAGAACTATTTGAACAAGTTTTGCCCTTGGTGCGTTCTTAGGAACAAAGATTACAGCTTTTTTACCAGCACTTGCACATACAGCGGCAAGAGCCGAGGCTGCGTTACCCGTTGATGCACATACGATCCTCTCTTCGTTTAATCTTATTGATTCAGCAACAACGAGAAGAGATGCCCTATCTTTCAGAGAACCGCTAGGGTTTAGTCCTTCGTACTTAACCAAAACATTCTCCACATGAAGGAGTGATGATAGAGCAGAATTTTTTATGATCGGGGTATTTCCTACAGGAAAATTGGGATAGAACTTCTTTTCCACTGCTGAAAAGAGAGAAAAATCTGGATTCTTCCTTGAAAACTTTCTCTTGATATATCCATAATCAAATTCGGCTGTCAAAACTCCCTTAAGCGGCATACCCGGTCTATAATCCATTGCACAAACAGGGCAGATATACCTTACTTCATCCCTTTTGTACTCTCTGCAACAGATAGTGCATTTATAAATAAACGTATTCATGAGAATTAACCCTTGTTATTAAGTTTTGCCACTAATCCAGAGTAAAATGCAGTGGCTGCACTTAGATGTTCCACAGGACAAAATTCATCAGGGGCATGAGCATAAATTTCATTGCCAGGGCCAAATCCTATACATGGAATGTTATGCATTCCCATGATTGCTACTCCATTAGTTGAGAATGTCCATTTATCGATCTTAGGTTCATTCATAAACAACTCTCTATAAGTCTCTTTTGCTTTTTTAAGATAAAATGAATCCTCTTCAATAACCCATGTAGGATAATATTTTTCAGTTGGATATTTGAGCCCTGTATATGCCGACTCCTCATATCTTAAAACAATTATTTTAGCCTCTGGATAGCCAGCCATCTTACACGCCTCCTCCACCTCCTTAATCGCACTCTCTTTGGTCTCACCGAATGTCAACCTTCTGTCGAGTTGAATCCTCGCATTGTCAGGGATAGCACATTGCGAAGGAGAAGAGAAAAACACTTGAGTAACCGCTATTGTTCCTTTTCCTAAAAAATGATGCCCTTTTAATCTTTCATTTAATTTTTCTATTTCAAGTGCTATTCTGGATATCTTATAGATGGCATTATCTCCCCTTTCAGGGGCAGAACCATGACAAGATCTCCCTTGGACCTCAACCACAATCTCCATTCTCCCTCTATGTCCACGATAAATGTTCAGATTAGTAGGCTCTGTAATAACCACAAGTTCTGGGACAATTTTATCCTCTTTTATAATATACTGCCAACATAGACCGTCACAATCCTCCTCCATGACCGTACCAGTAAAGTAAATAGAGTAATCTTTGTTTATGTCAAGTTCTTTGATAATCTTTCCGGCATAGACCATTGATGCCATGCCACCTTTCTGATCAACAGTTCCCCTCCCAAATACTTTCCCATCTTTTATTTCTCCAGCAAATGGATCAAATGTCCATAGAGATTCATCGCCAGGATAAACAGTGTCTATATGTGCATCAAAAGCTATAGCTTTTTTACCATTACCTATTCTACCAATTACATTACCAAGACCATCTATTTTCACCTCATCAAATCCTACTCTGTTCATCTCTCGTGCGATCCTCTCAACTACATCTTTTTCTTTAGTTGAAAAAGATTTAATCTTTACAATTTCGCCCAAAAATGAAGCGATATCTAACTCATAGCTCTTTGAAAGTTCAAGGATTCTCCTATAAATACTCATATAACCTCCAAAAATAACGGTAGGTCTTAATACACCCAAAGACTTATTACACCAATTTCCACCTTATGTAAACCCAAATCAACCTCTTAACCAAAATCTACTTAATAATTTATTGACTTTTAAGGGGTTATAATTTAATTAAAATTATATGCAAGATGATTTCGTTAACGAAAATATGCTAAAAATCCTGATTGACCAAAAAAAGTTCTTAGAGGCATTCAGGATATATAAGCTATTGATCAAAAATGGAACCATTAAAGACTACACCCCCTACACAAATCTACTTTTGGAGGTAGAGAGAATCGACCCTGTGCTTACAATGAATAGAAAGACAAAAGAAAAGAAGATCTTTAGATTAAATAAGATTTTAAACAATATAAGGGAATTAAAGAGAAGAAGGGTTGAGTCTTCAGCCAGAGTTGAATTTAAAAAAGTAGATACAACAGTTATCAAACCAATTGAGAAAGTAGAGATAAAAGAAGAGAATGTGCGTATAAATCAAACAAGTGGGAAGAACAGAGAAATGATCCAAATGATTGAAGATTTAACCTTACAGTCAATTAACAGTGTAATGGACATAATATGTGGTAATTTTTCAAAAGACATTCTAAGAAAACAGACCAGAGTTGAGAAGATAGAGATGCTAAAAGAGATGTTAAAAAGAATAGAGGTTATTAAGAATCAGAGGAAGAAGGAGTTGGAACATGTTTGAGGAGATCTTATCTAATGCCTATAGACGAATAGATGGAGCTATTATATGCGCTGTAATAGATGAAGAGGGGATTCCTATTGCACTATATCCTAAAGAAAATGAAAATGCTGAAGCAACTGAATTAATATTACAAGTTTTAAATGAACTAAAGCAGACAATAATACTCATAAAAGAAAACAATTTTGGGAATACGGAAGAAATAACTATTAGGACAACTAAATATATCCTTTTAATAAAACCTCTAAACGATAACTATTTTCTTGTCTCAGTACTTTCTACAAACTCAATAAGTGGTAAAGCCAGATATGTCCTTAAGATTATAGAAGATGACATAAAGGCACAACTATGATTATATGATTAATCTATTGGAGGACCTATGTTTGATACGTCAGATTTTAGGAAAGGTCTCAAGATTGAGTATAATGGCGAACCTTATGAAATAGTTGACTTCCAACACGTTAAACCTGGTAAAGGAAATGCCTTTACCCGCACGCGAATTAAAAATCTCATTACAGGGAATGTATTGGACGTTACATTTAAATCTGGTGAGAAGGTTGCAAAACCAGATTTGGAGGAAAAGGAGATGCAATACATGTATAATGAGGGGGACTCCTATTACTTCATGGATCAACAGACTTTTGAACAAATTGAGGTAAATAAAAACACCCTTGGAGATGCATACCTTTATCTACTCGAGAATACCCCTGTTCAAATGCTCTTCTTCCGAGGTAAAGTAATAGGGATTGAATTACCTATATTCATGGACATTGAGGTAGCTAAAACTGATCCAGGTTTTAAAGGAGATACAGTCTCAAACACTACTAAACCAGCGGAGTTAGTGACAGGTGCTAAGGTCCAGGTTCCACTGTTTATCAACGAGGGGGATATTATCAAGATAGACACACGAACAGGTGAATACATTGAAAGGGTGGCCCTTAAAAAATAATTTTTGAGGTTTAAAAATTGGCTATAAACAAAGACAAAATAAATCAAGAGGCAACAAAGTATATCCAAAAAGGCCAGTTTGATAAGGCAATAAAAGAACTTCAAAAAATTGTTTTTGAAGAGCCAGACGATGTAAGGACTATTCAGAAGATCGCAGAGTTGTATGCCAGAATGGGTGACAGCAAGAACGCCATCGATAACTATTCTAAGGTAGCTGACGTATACACAAAACAGGGTTTTTTCCTGAAGGCGGTTGCAATATACAAAAATATTATAAAAATTGATGCCTCACGAATAGATATATATGAAAAACTGGCTCAGGCATATTCACTCTTGGGGATAGTAAATGAGGCAATAAACCAATATAACGCTATAATTGCAATATACGAAAAAAATGGAAATTATAAGGAGTCAATATCAATTATAAAAAAAATCCTTGAGCTATCGCCCAATGACATACTTATGAGAATGAAACTCTCTGAATTGTATTATAGAGAAGGTATGAACCAAGAGGCCATAGAAGAATACAAAAATATAGCTAAGTTTCTGAAAGAAAATAGCAGGATAGATGAATATTTAAGGGTCATAGAAAGGCTATCTACTATAGATCATGATAACCTTGATTATTTAATAGAAGTTGCAGAGATATACCTATCGAGGAATGATTTTACCTCAGCCATGCAAAAACTTCAAATTGCGTACAAGATAAATCCAAAAGAGCCAAAGGTTTTGACTCTTATTGCAGACGCCTTCAGAAAAAACAATCAGATAGCTAATGCTGTGGCTGCTTATAAAGAATTACTAAACATATATACAACAGAAGGAAGATTAAAAGAGGCAGATGGCATAAGGAGGATTATAACAACCCTAACAGGTAAAGAGATATCATCTGCACCTATATCAAAAGAATTCTCTGTAAGATTATCGGACTCAGTTTCTCCTCAATCTATTAAATCAAAAGAATTTAGACCTATTTCCAAAGAAATCCCCATACCATCCTCTGCCCCCAAACCCATCCCGGAACAATCTGTTTCAAAGCCAATACCAATAACCTATGGAAAAGAAAAGCAGTTCACAACAGCTGATATACCACGATTATTAACTGAGACAGACGTATATCTCAAATACGGGCTTAAACAAAAGGCAATAAACCATTTAAAGACTATTCTGTCGCTTGACAATGAGAATCTGGAGGCCCATCTCAAGTATGCATCCCTTCTTGAGAACTCTGGTGATAATGCACTACTAGTGTCTACTTACATGAACATAGCCAATATCTACCTAAAAAGGGAAAATATTGAGGAGGCAAAGAGATACCTTCTTATGGTTATAGAGATCGACCCACTAAATGAAGCAGCAAGGAATACCTATGATATGCTCTCTGAAGGCAAGATCGAGGAGGTGTCTGATGAAATAGTTGAACTTGATAATTACGAATTTCCTGCCACAAATGAGTCTGTAGAGGAGAAGAAGCCTGAAATAGAAGTAGATATCGAGGAAGAACCAGAAGAGATCATCGAAATTAAACCGGATGCTCAAAATAAAGACGTTGATATAGACGTTATAAGTCCCAAGGAGACATCAAATAATCAGGCTAAGCAAATAGAAAAGGAAATAGTAGCAGAACAAAAAGAAGATTTTACAGATGAATTAGAAGAGGCAGAGTTTTTTATCTCACAGCAATTGATTGACGAGGCCATAGAAATATATAACCAAATATTGTCGAAGGATCCTGACCATCCTGTAGCAAAGGCAAAATTGAAACAGCTGACGGATAAAAGTAAAAAAATCAATGAATCGATAGAAAAGGTAATGGATAAATCAGAGAATCTTGACATCCCAATAGAGCAAATTCTCTCCGAATCTAAAAAGCAACTTTTAAAGATAGTTGACGCAAATGATGCTCAGGCACACTACGATCTAGGGTTAGCCTACAAAGAGATGGGCTTATATGAGGAGGCAATAGAGGAGTTTAAGATATCAATGCAAAACGAAGACAAAGAGATTCCAGCATTAAACATGATTGCTCTAATTAACTTCGAAAGGCAGAGATATACAGATGCTATATCAATATTTAAAAAGCTCTTAAATTACGATGAGATCACAGATGAACAGAGAGTAGATTTTCTCTATTATATAGGGGAGTCATATTTAAAAATTAATGATAAGAGCGAGGCGCTCTTTTATTTAAACAAGGTCTACAGACACAACCCAAATTACAGAAATGTAAAACAACTGTTGGCGCTTATTCAAAGCGCAGAAAAAAAAAACTAAATCAGCAATAGAATAAAAGGGTTGTTATAATGTTTATCCTCCTAACAAATGACGATGGCATATACAGTTTAGGGATAAACACATTATACGAGTTACTCATTTTAGAACACAGGGTTACTATAATTGCACCAGAAAGTGAGATGTCTGCCTCATCTCATTCCATCTCCCTTCATTCCCCATTAAGAGTAAGAAAAATTGATGATGCCCACTACGCCGTTAACGGTACTCCTACCGATTGTGTCAATCTTGCTTTATTCCACATATTGAGAGAGACACCGGATCTAATAATCTCAGGCATCAATATGGGTCCAAACCTAGGGACTGATGTTACATATTCTGGGACTGTTGCAGCAGCGCTTGAAGGTGCGATCCTTGGGATTAAATCAATTGCCGTCTCTTGTATTGATTACAAGGTAAAGAATTTGACAGGTCATGCCAAATTTATCGGGTACTTCATCAAATGCGTTATGAGAAGCGACTCACTATTTCGGGGAACTTTTATAAATATAAATATGCCAGCTCATGTCAAGGGTCCCCCATATAATTTTGCTATAACTAGGTTATCAAGCCGCAGATACGACAAAGTGATTGAGAAGAGAACAGATCCCAGAGGACGTGAGTATTTTTGGATAGCTGGTGAACCCATGAATACTGATAATGGACAAGGCACGGATGTATATGCTATTAATCAAGGCAAAATATCAATTACACCTATTAGAGTAGATATAACTGACAAGTCCAAGATTAACGTATTAAGAAGATGGACAAGAGGATTAAAATCCTAAATGCAAGATAAACGTAGATTAGTCCTCATTATACCGTTGTTTTGTATTTTACTATCATACATCTTAGCCTGCCCATCACCAAAGTGGAACATTATCGAAGAAGAAAACATCATTGAGGGAGAGGATGGTGTGTACCATACAGTCAGCAAAGGAGAGAATCTATATAGAATCTCAAAGGCATATAACGTAGACTTACAGGAGATTGCAGAGATAAACGGAATAGAAGACATAAATCAGATTAAGATCGGACAGAAGATATTTATACCTGGTGCAAAAGAGATAAAAAAGGTTGAGATAATACATAAATCCGAGGAGAAAAAGGTTAATAATGAGAATTTAAATGTAAATGGGATAAGGGAAGAGAAGAAAGAAGTAACTCGGAAAGATGAGCATGATAGCGGAGAGATAAAGACCTTCAAAGGCAGGTTCATTTGGCCGGTAAAAGGAAAGGTAATAAGTTATTTTGGAGTCAGAGGTGGAAGAAATCATAAGGGAATTGATATTGCGGCTCCCGAAGGAACTAAGATAGTAGCATCGGAATCGGGAACTGTTATCTACTCTGATGACAAATTGAGAAATTACGGAAATGTAATTATTATAAAGCATCATGGGAATTTTATAACAGTTTATGCCCACAACAAGATAAATTATGTGAAGGAAAACGATGAGGTTAAAAAAGGACAAGAAATAGGAGAAGTAGGAAGAACTGGGAATGCCGAGACTCCCCATTTACATTTTGAAATCAGGGATGGCGTAAAGGCACGCAACCCGCTGTTTTATCTACCATAGTACCAGATAGTTAAGTTCAATAACAATAATATCCGCTAATTAACGAACATAATTTCTCAAGTGCGTCAACGAAGCGCGGTGAAGGTCTAATAAAAGTTGAATCCCTCAAATCATAGATAATTTTACCACCAAAAATTAATAGAGATTTTTTATTTTCCTCTGCAGATCCTCCAGCCATTACTAACTCAGAGATGTTAAATATTATATCTGGTCGAAGAATGTGTAATAATTCTATATCAAGAACAGGATACTTTTGACGGCCTTTATATGCATTTTCTAACCCCACAAGGTTAATAAGCTCTCCCACAAATGAGCTATAACCCGCCACCATCAGTGGATTTTCATTTAGGACGACCAGTGCGGATAACATCGAACGATTGTTATTACCTCTATAATATTTTTGTAAATTTTTATATTTTACTAAAAGATTGTTTAAAAGTTCTCTTGCCTCCCTCTCCTTACCAAATAGCCTTCCAAAATCTTCAATCGCTTCAAGTATGTCCTTGATAGAGTTTATATTGACTACTAGAACCGGAATGCCTTTTGAGCTTAAAAATTGAACAGACTCTTTTATTCCTGAATTGGGCTCGCAAACTACTACATCAGGAGAAAGCTTTAATATCTTCTCCACATCAACGTCTATATAACCACCGATAATCTCCTTATTCCTCACATCCTCTGGGAAATCATCATATCTTGTTACACCAATTATCCATTCTCCAATTCCTATGGCATATAGAGTTTCTGTTATTGAAGGTGCTAAAGATATAATCTTCAGATTGTGGCTCGACTTGATTTTATTTTCTCCAAAGTAATATACAACGTCAGAATTAGCTTCAATAGATACAAAGTAAATCTGCAATAAAATGAATACCAATCTATTCAAGTAAATCATCAAAAAATAAAAAAGGGTTCCAGAGACTGGAACCCTAAAAATATATGACTACATCTTAAAGAAGACCAGACTAACCGGAGGAAGACCCGTGTCAATCGGTTCACTGGTTTTTTGAGTTAAGCTCTCTATGTCAAATATCCTGATTCCAGGCTTTTTCAAGTCTCTGTCACACAAGAAGAGCTCTACTTCACTAAATATGGATATACCAGCAAGACTAAACCCTGTAGTTTCATATACAGGTTTCAGAGTTGCATTGGCTAGGTCATATACCTTTAAACTAGTATTAAAATTTGCATCGCTAATTACTGCAAATACTTTATTCTTTACAAATGCAATGCGATTGAGATCCCCTCCCCATTTTGATTCTGGAATATTCTGTGGAGTAATAATTCCGTCCTTTATGCTAAAGAACTCTACCCTTCCATCGGTCTCTCCAAACTTGCCTGTTTCCCCAATAACTATTCTTTCATTTCTCTCATCAAGGAGTATTCCCGCAAATGGGTTAGTAGCACCCAGCACTATTTCCTGTCTCTTATACACATCTCCGAGC
>JAOAFA010000080.1 GCA_026416535.1 Deltaproteobacteria bacterium | reverse complement strand
CCGCTAATCCAATTTCCGTTATTATCATACTGATTTATAGCTACAAGGATTTTATGTCCTGAGATTGAAGACCTGTACCACAGAGAGAATCTGTAATATTCATTTTGTGATATACTGATGAGACCACTGCTTGCGGCAATATTAGATGTCTTATTTTCATCTTTAACATACATACAGTATTTACCCTGATGTGGGTTATCCGCGGAGATTGTTCCACCGCTCCAGCCTGTTGAGCCATTTTCAAAGTCGCCGTTTGGAACAAGGTTCTGTGTAAAAGCAATGTTCGTGAGAAAAACGAAAAAAATTATTGTAAATGATTTCATAGTGAAACCTCGTGCTTAATTATATTTATGAAGCATATCATGTTGTATATGTGTTTATCAAGGATATTAAATTTGGTAGCTGAGGCCTTTTGCTATAGTATTTTTGCTTTGACTGATGACGTGTAGAGTGGGATATATAAAGTGCTCATAGGGAAGGTTTATTTGGAAATCTAGTTTTTAAATTTCACGATTTCTATATTTGATCCAACATATGCATTAAATGAGGTCCTCGTTTAATTTTGTTCCTTTTCAAATATGGATTTTTCTCTCTAGTAGGGTCTTTTGTGAAGATAGATAATAGTTGAAAACTGGACTTTAGCTGTAACGCAAAGGAGCTGATATCCTTTTATCATCCATAAAAATATCTTGCATTAATCAAATTTTGTGGCAAAATAATTTGCTCTCTAAGGAGTCTTCTTCTTTTTGTTTATTTTGTTGCTTTGTTTGTTATGGGAAGAGAGATCGATACAATTAAGAAAATTGAGCAGGTAATTATGCCTACATTGTCAGAGTATAATTTTCAGCTTGTGGATTTAGAGGTAATCAGGGGTAAAAGTAAATCTATTCTTAGGATTTACATTGATAAAAATGGGGGTATTACTTTGGATGATCTTACTCAGTTCAATAACAGGATAGGTGACACTATAGATGCGGAAGGGATTTTTGAGCATTCATATATTCTTGAGGTCTCTTCTCCTGGTGTTAATAGGAGAATAAGATATCCAATTGATTTTGATAGGTTTGCAGGTCATCAGATAAAGATAAAGACATACAAGAAGGTTGATGGTTCTAATAATATCTCTGGGACGTTACTAGGGATGGAAGGGGATCTTGTGGTTGTTAAAAAAGGAGACAAGAAAGTTTTAATTGAACTAGAGAATATAGATCATGCCAATCTAGTGTATGATTGGGGGAAGTTAGAGGGAGGTAAGAAGAAGCATGGCAAGTGAATTGATGAAAGTGATTGATGATATTGCGAGGGAGAAGGGTATTGAAAAGAGTAATATAATCGCCTTTATAGAAGAGGCAATACTTACTTCTGCGCGTAAAAAGTTTGTGGGCAAGGACATGGTAGCTAAATTTAATGATTCTTTGGGCGAGGTTGAGTTATTCGAATATAAAAAGGTTGTTCAAAAGGTAGAAAACCCTGATACAGAGATTACAATTGAAGAGGCAAGAAAACTGGATCCTGAGGCAATGGAGGGTGATGAATTAGGAATTAAGATCTCTACGCAAGACCTTGGGAGAATTGGGGCTCAGGCTGTAAAGCAGCTCTTGTCTCAAAGAGTAAGAGATGCTGAAAGAGAAAAGATTTATAATGATTACAAAAATCGTAAGGATGAATTGATAACTGGTGAAGTAAGAAGGATCGAACATGGAGATTTGATTGTAGATATAGGGAAGACAGAGGCTATTCTTCCCAAAAAAGAGCAAATACCTAAGGAGGTCTTTAGACCCGGAGATAAGATAAGAGCCTATATAGTAGATGTCTTAAGGATTTCGAGGGGACCACAGATAATACTCTCAAGAATTCACCCTGGGTTTCTAAAGAAATTATTTGAACTTGAGGTCCCTGAGATTGCGGAGGGAGTGGTTCATATAAATGCAGTAGCAAGAGAGCCAGGGGTTAGAGCTAAAATAGCTGTGTCTTCTACAGATGCTGATGTTGATCCAATAGGGGCATGTGTCGGTATGAAAGGGGCGAGGGTCCAAAATATTGTCCAAGAGCTTAGAGGTGAGAAGATAGATATAATACCCTATCATCCAGAGGCAGCAAAGTTTGTCTGTAATGCTATTGCACCCGCCCAGGTCCTCAAAGTCTTCGTTAGTGAAGAGGAAAAACGAATGGATATAGTCGTCCCTGATGACCAACTATCTCTTGCTATTGGGAGAAAGGGTCAAAATGTGAGGCTTGCTGTCCAACTCACAGGGTGGAAATTAGATGTTATGAGTGAGGAAAAGTTTAGTGAATATAGAAAGGAGATAGTGCAGTCGTTTTTGAAGATTGAGGGTATAAATGATGTAATTGCAGAACTACTATTTACGGAGGGTTGTAGAAAATATAGTGATGTTGCAGAATTTACTCCAAAAGAATTATCAGAGCTTTCCTCTGGGCTGATTACTCAAAAACAGGCAAAACAGATAATTGCGAATGCAAAAGCCTTAGCCGAACAAGAAGGTCTATCTAAAGATAGTTCCAATAAAAAGTAGTGTTCGGAGTTGTTTAGAGGGTATAGTCAGATGG
>JAOAFA010000061.1 GCA_026416535.1 Deltaproteobacteria bacterium | reverse complement strand
CATCCGTACCATGCGGTATAAATAAAGGAATAGATTTTTTCCCGCAAGCAACCTCTTTAAAAATATCTCTTGATATGATATTTTCTTTTAATGCCACTTCATACAAGACAGTACCAGGCAGAATCTTTGTAATATTACAGTCAAAGTAATCAATACCTAGACTCAAAATCATATTTAAAGTACTTTGTCTTACAAAATCATCTTCACCAGGAAACCCCAACATAAAATAACCAAGTGTCTTTATATTGTATTTTTTTGCAATCCTAATTACATTTTTCAGTAATTCATTATTAATATCTTTTTTTAAAATATTTTTTCTAAAATTATAATCTGCTGTTTCAACACCAAACCTTATCATTTTACACCCTGCCAACGATAACAATCTCAACTGTTCCTCATCTGTCAGGTCTAGTCGTAAATTACAGTCCCACGAAATAATCCTATGGATATTATGTTTAATAATTAATTCACACAGATTATGCAACCATTCTCTACTTATATTCAAATTATCGTCCTGAAACTGTAAATGTGTGTATCCAAGATCAATTATATGCCTAATCTCCTCAAACACATCCAAAAAAGATCTTCTTCTGTATTTATACAATTTTGAGGATGCACAAAAGATGCATTTAAATGGACAACCCCTTGATGTAATTATAGTAGTCATTGGTCCGTTGCAAAATGGAGACCTGTATTTCTTAAACAGATAGTCTGGTCTCAATGGAAAGATTCCTTCCAAATCATCATAATAATTATAAGAAGATTCTTCAACAAAGCCATCCTTAGAAATTAATCCAGGAACCCCAAAGATTTTATTCTCCTCATAAATCTGGTTAGCGAAATCAAGTATTCTTCTTTCTCCCTCACCACAAATCCCAAAATCAGCCCCCAAGTACTTTACTGAAAATGGCTCTGAAGATACGTGTGGTCCTCCCACAAGTACAGGAATATCTCTTTGAGATTTTAATGTGCAAATAATTGTTCTTACAGCAAAGAGAGAAAAAGAATTCACATAGATTCCAACAAAAAGAGGATTTTCGTGAAGAATATATTCTACTGTCTCATAAACATTCATACGTTGAGCCGTACAATCAACAATCAACGGACTAAAACCATTCCTTAAAAGAAAGGCGCCTAAGTACCCTATCCCCAGTTGAGGATATATCTGCTGATTCAACATCTTATCATGCAGACTTTCTTTAAGTCCCAGTCTAATTCTTTCCATATTATAAGGAGGGATAACCAAAATAATTTTCTTGTTTTCTTTTTTAATATTGATGCTCAATTCTCCTTACCTTCCAGACTCCTGGTGGTCCACCTATATAAATATCCCTGCTTATCGGGTCCTCTGTAATCGCATAACACTTTCTCGGAAATAAAAAATTATCTCTAATTTTACCCGTTTTTAAATCTATAAAATAAATTTCCCCTGTGAAATAGTTCGTTGCATATAGCGTTCTATTATCTGATGACAACAACAGATTTCTTACGCCATGTCGTATACTTATTTTCCTAGTAACAGTCATTTTGTTTCCATCCAATTCCACGATATATGGCCTAGCAGGATAAGAAATATATATTTTATTTTCATTAACAGATGATACGGCGCTCCATATCATGTCATCATCAGGCCGTGCAAGCAAAACAGGTTCAAGACTGTCTGCCCTGTATTTTATTATACCCAAATCACAGTTTGCATAAAACGAGACTATACTTTTAGCATTGTCTGCAAATATACTTGTCATCCCAAGAGAACCAAATGTACAGATTCCTGACCTGCCTATATCAAACCTCATTTCAATCTTTAAATCTTTCGTACGAAACTTATCAATAAACAACCTGTCATCATAAACAGCATAGATATACTCTCCATCATCAGATAAAATTATGTGCTGAATTACACCATCGGTTTTTTCCAAAATAATATTTGCAAGATCCGGATAGCTCCACTTTTCAATAGTTTTTCTACTGAAATCAGCAAAATAGAATAAATGTCTTGACTCATCAACAACAAGTTCCTTAATCTCCCATCCCTTAGCCTTTTTAAAATAATTTCTCTTGTGAGTATTAAAAACAAAGATTACATCCCTTGGTCTATCTACCAGCCAGTTCCCTCCTGCACCGATCAGAAAACCATCTTTCGTGTGCTTTAACACCCTAATATCTGTCCCATTGTTCAAATTTGGTATTTCAAGAATAACATTATCAGAGTTTTCAATAATTTTTTCAATCTGATAATCATGTGATGCCTCTGGAGTCTTAGTTGATTTGAAATGATATTTATGATATAACAAAATAACCAATAGAATCCCTAAAAAAAATATAACAGAAAATAGCAAGTCCACTCTTTTAGTATCAGTATAAAGTAAAAGCAAAAAAACAATAACTGCTATAACCAATATCGACCCAATAAACAGTGCATCGTTGAACCCAAACAAAAAACCCCTTATAATGCCTACTATGTTCTTAATAATAACTCTGCTCCAGCACAGGGTGTAAAAGGTATAAAAAAATCCTATAATAGAATATATACTTATGCCATTTAATACCGTAATTATCTTTTTCCAAATCAGCAAAATAATTACTATAAGTGTTACTATATCAAGCAGATAAATATACCAAAAATCAGGATTCAGAGTCCTCGCTGAACTCATATTGAAAAAGAAATTCAATCTAGCCATTAAAAATATTACTGATATACAGATCTGAGAAATACAGGAAAAAACAGTAATAAAAACCGAAAAAGACTTTGACTTCATCTTGAAAAAGTTAAATTAAAAAACTAAGCAATAATATACATTAATTTTCAAATAAAATATAAAACCAAATATTTCCTTATTTACTCAGCAAAATTACATAAATAATATAGAACCCAGTTTTTATTTATATAACATAATTTTATCATAAATGCAAGCAACCTAATAAAATTTCAGAACAAATACAATAATATTTGCTTTTTGAGCGAATTTCTATTATATTATTCCATATTGAGGAGGCTAATATGAACAAGAATATGACAAATTCCATATTTACTGCATTATTAATAGTCTTGGTATTATTTAGCTGTACAAAAGAAGAATCCCCAACCCCTCTTCCTCCACCTGTAAAACCTGTTGTTGAGCAGATGGGGGGGACACCTTCCAGAACAACGATATCAGAAAAAAACCTTATTCTTGCCAAGGAAATTAGAGCAAAAGATTATCAGACAGGAGAGGCAACAGGGCAATCAGACTGCGGTTCCGTTTGTAAAAAAGTGAACGATTGTTTGAGAAACAGAGCCTCATCAGTGCTCGCCGTTTACTGTGAACAAAAATGCCCCCAATTCCCCGAACAAATGAAAAATGGGATTGCTAGCCTAACTGATTGTGGAAAGATTGCATACAACTATCACAAATTCAACTGTGAAAACACCTGCAATTTGATAACAAAGAGCAATAACAATTCTATGCCAAAAGAACTTGGCGGTAATGTAGAATCCTGCGTTGCAGAATGTATGGTTGGAATAAATACTGCAGAGAAACTTATTAATACAGCAAACTGTTTCATATCAAAAAATACCGCAGAGACAATACAGGAATGTGCCAATTTAGCTAAAGATACTAAACCAGCCTCAAAAGTTGAAGATTTGCTCAAATAATTAACCCGTATGAGGTCAATAGTTAAATATACCATAGTTAGTTTAGATGTGAGCTCTTGTATTGCAAAAAGGAGCTACCAGATTCTTTACTGACATTTGAATTGGTTCCTTAAAAACCTACAATTGAGTATATAGGTATTTCGTAAGCCGAAAATCTATAAAAGTGGTCAACAATATGATGTACTAAGTAGGTACATAAAAATGTAATACGACATCAAGAAACACACCGACCCACAATTAAGAAAGTAGATACCAGGCTAAGATTAATAGACTATTTGCATGAAAAATCTCTTTGTTTAAAAAATTTTGTAATAAAAAACTAACAAAAATTTTTACTTACAAATTGCAATTTATTAGGTTTAAAAGCTACAAGAAACTCTTTAAGCTTTATACATTCTAATTGGTGTATAATTTATTCTAAGGGCCATTCAATAATATAAGACTAAATATTTTCTCAATTAATGTAAGACGACTTAAGGAAAGGGACTTCTAGCATGAAGATTATCACAAAAAGGGCAAGGCCTTCAATCTGTTCAATGATAATTTTATTCGCATTTTCTTATTCCTCAGAGAGACAGAGAGGGGCAAGGCAGATGTATCTATAGGCGAAGGTAGATTTAGGATATTCAAGAACACTACCCAGTGCTGATCAGATGAAAAATGCATAAACAATGTAGGTGCAAAAAGACTCTAAGAGATATTGAGATTAACGATATGGGGAGCTACGCTTGGATTTCATTTAAAAATAGAATACGATGAAAAATATCAGAAACCATAGATTTGCAATGATAAAAGAGAAGGAATTAGAAGGTGTTCTGGAGGAAGAAGGTATAAAGTTAGTCTCTGCTTTACTCCCAACTGCTCTTATGAATAAAGAGAAAAAAACCCTATTTGAGATAGAACGCCCAAAACAAAACTAATGTGTATAACTATAGAAATATCTCATGCCAAATGAAAAAGGACCAGATGAATCCTTTCAAGAGCTTATCTTGAAACCCGGTTTTACAAAGTTATTCTCCTGCTAAGATAAAAGCATCGCTTAAGTCTATTGACCGTCTCTATTCTTGATAGATTTACTCCCTTTGGGTGAAAGTATTTAAGCTAGTACTCGAAAATACAAATGACAAAGATTTTAAATTCTATTCGAGAGGATGCTCCTTTTACATGTCAAAGCATGTGATATGTAGGATTTAATTCTACCATAATAAATAGCCCATTTACTACTTCGAAGCCGGATCTGGTGAAGGGATCTTTTTGTTTACTCCAGGAAGCTTTATCTGGTCTTTTTGATACACCTTTTTTATCTGCTTTTCGTCATCCTCTTCCGATGATTTCTTATCTTTATTATTTTTAAACTCTATACTAGGTACATCTATTGTCTTTTTATCTCTATTGTCATTAGGTTCATAAGGCGTGAATCTATCTTTAGATGGCGTATCAAACTTTTTTGGTCCGGTATCAAAATTATGCCTCTTTTGGGTCTCAGAGGGGACATTAAACGACGGTCCCCTATTCTTTTCATATTTTTTGGATGTCTCTGAGGGTATATTTATTGTTGGATTAGTCGGTTCAAATCTCTTGTTCATCTGAGAGGGTGTATCAATCGTAGGAATATTGTTCTCCTTCTTGTTGATTCCCTTTTCAGTTTGTTTAGGAACGTTTATCATAGGATGTTGGTATTCATCTCTTCTGTTTGACTCGGACTGTACATCAAAATTCGTAGCCCTGCCTTTTGGATTTTTATTGAGGTCATCAGGAGTAGTTATAACAGGTTTTTGTTCGAAATCTATTCTCTTGTTCACATCTTTTGGTGTGGTGATATCAGGTGAGTTATCAAACTGATATCTCTTTTCTGTTTTAGAGGGAGTCTCTACATGGGGACCCGAAGGCCCATGTGGTCTTGGTCCATAATTAACATCTGGTTTATCTAAAAATGGTTTCACATGGGAACCCCCACTGTGGCTACTCTGGTTGGAAGAAGAGGAATTATCTGACTTACTTGATGCATCCTTAGAGTAATCACGTGCTCCTCCCGAACCCCCACCCTGCCCATCCGATTTTGGGTGATACTCATGCCTACCGCCTTTGTCAGAAAATGGGATTCCTGATGAATATTCTCCATGTCTATTCTTAGGTTCATAGGGTCTTTGCCCTTCTACGTTTATATCCACATCAACGTATACAAAGACATTATCATCCGGGTAATAAACATATCCGCTTCCATAGGGATAATAATTATGTGTATGATATCCATGAATGACACATACTCCACTTCCAAAACCTGGAGGAATAGGATGAGGACCATAATAAGATACGGATGTCCCTATGTAAAAATACGTATTCTCGTAGTAATAAAAGGAATATATATCTTCTGGTGGATAGTTGTGGATATGTTTTCCGTTTAAAAAACACATACCACCACCAAGATAAGAAGGTATAGGGTGGCGTCCATAATAAATGTACTCAACGTTCGAAGGGTAATGTCCATAATATACTATCTTGCAAGAAATAAATATCATTAAGAGTACAATCAAATACAATGGTGTCTTCTTCATGTCTGCCTCCTATCTCAAATTAAGTATATCACAGAAAGATATCTATTTGTCAAACATTCACTTCTGAATTTATTACATGAGATAAAATTGTCATGTGATGAAGCTCACGTTTTAGCGCTAGGGTAGTAAGTTTATATCCATGGAGCAGAAATTAAGTAGCATTCAGGCAATTTAGTCCTAATCTAGTATAAGTTGACCTAAAATTTTTAACTAAAAGTGTAACTTTTTGTTGACATTATGTGTTTATCTGACAATATTCTCCCTCAATTTAATAGATGAGGTATAAGATGAAGAGAGATGAGATATTAAAAGAGATGAAAAGACAATGCATAAAATTCTTAAGGTTACAATTTACAGACATATTCGGAATTAATAAAAATGTCGAAGTTCCTCCAAAACAGTTTGAAAAGGCATTAGATGGAGAGATTATGTTTGATGGTTCATCTATTGAGGGTTTCGCGCGCATTGAGGAGTCTGATATGGTCTTGGTTCCTGATCTTTCCACTTTTATGATTTTTCCTTGGGAGGAGCGAGGAGGCAAGGTTGCGAGGTTAATATGCGATATTTATACACCCGAGGGCAAACCTTTTGGTGGTTGCACGAGAACAGCTCTCAAGAATATTGTCTCAAAGGTAAAAAAATCGGGATATACCCCCATGGCAGGGACTGAGATGGAATTCTTTCTCTTTCAGACAGATGAAGAAGGTAATCCAACTACTGATACACATGATGATGCAAGCTATTTTGATATGACACCTGTCGACAAAGGTGAAGAGGCAAGAAGAGCTATGATAAACGTGCTTGAGAACATGGGGTTTGAGGTAGAAGCAGGGCATCACGAGGTCGCTCGCGGCCAACATGAAATAGACTTTAAGTATGATGAATTTCTAAAGACGGCTGATAATATATGCACTTTAAAAATTATTGTGAGAAGAATTGCTCAAGACTATGGTTTACACGCCACATTTATGCCAAAACCCGTATATGGAATAAATGGAAGTGGGATGCATACACATCAATCCCTTTTTAGAGGAGAAAATAATGCATTTTTTGACCCCAAAGGGGAGTATCAACTCTCAAAAGTAGCCATGTATTATATTGGAGGTCTCTTAGAGCATGCTCAGGAGATGTGCGCAATAACCAATCCTCTCATCAATTCTTATAAACGTTTGGTTCCAGGCTATGAGGCACCAACACACATAGCTTGGGCAGAGAAGAATCGCTCTCCCTTGATAAGGGTCCCGGCAAGACGAGGAAGGGGGACAAGAATTGAGTTTAGAATGCCGGATCCTTCCTGTAACCCGTACCTTGCCCTAACTGTAATGCTTGCCGCTGGGTGGGATGGAATCATAAATAAGATAGAACCCCCTCCACCTGTAAACAAGAATATCTATAAAATGAGTCTAAGGGAAAGACGAAGGTACAGAATAGGGGAACTACCCGCAAGTCTAAGTGAGGCTTTAGATAAATTGGAGAGGAGTAAGCTTATGAGGGAGGTTCTTGGGGACCACATCCACTATCATTTTCTTGACGCAAAGCGTCAGGAGTGGCATAATTATATAGGTTTTGTTCATCCATGGGAGATCAAGAACTACCTTGGGACTTACTGATTTTTATAAACCGATATTTCCTAGAGTCAAAAGGATCTCTAACATAATAAATGATAGTGTTGACATTATAAAGTCTGCCATAGGAAAGAGAGAGATCGAAAGGATAACCGACTTTGAATTCTGTAAGAAACCTGTCCTCCTTATCTATGGATTTGGTGCAAGTAGAAGAGTCATGATGATATTAGAAGAGAGGCTGAGAAGAGATAATTTTGATGTCTTCACAATAAATCTTGGAGGATTTTTTGAGATCCTTAGAACAGATGGGATAGAAGAGACTGCCTCCTTTGTGAATATAAAGGTCAGAAGACTTATAGAAAGATATAATTTGCCCAACATAGCCATTGTAGGACATTCAGAAGGGGGTATCATTGGCAGATACATGATTCAAAAACTCAAGGCTTACGAATACACCCACACATTAATCACACTCGCCTCTCCACATCGCGGCACTCCTCTTGCCTACGTAGGTCTTATCGTCACAGGCTTTTTGAGTCAAAATCTCTGGCAACTCACCCCAAATTCATCATTTATTAGAGAGCTAAATTCTACTACGTTCCCAGAGAGTGTTAGATTTTGTGTTATATACTCAAAGGACGACAAACTAATACCATATCCCTATTCAATTCCAGAAAAGGAGAACATCTCTAACCTCTACATCATTGAGTTGGAAGGAATCGGTCATAATGGATTTTTGTTTTACAAGAAACCATATCAGCATATTCTTAATTTTTTGAAGGAGTCCCCATTTGTCTGCACAGAATAAGATAATTATTGCTACAAAAAACGCTGGAAAATTAAGAGAGATCAGACATATTTTAAATGATATCCCATTTTGTATATTGGGGATGTCTGATATAAATATTGACATTGAGATAGAAGAGAACGGTAACAGCTACCTAGAAAATGCCTTAATAAAGGCAAGGGAGGTCTACAAGGCTGCTAAAAATATCGTAGTATCAGATGACTCAGGTCTTGAGGTAGATATTTTGGGGAAAAGACCCGGCATTTTCTCAGCAAGATATGCCAATTCAACAGAGGAGAGAATTGTAAAGTTACTCGGAGAACTAAGAGGTGTGCCTTTTGAAAAGAGAAGGGCAAGATTTGTATGCGTTGCCTGCTTACTAATAAATGAGAACATATACCATCTTTTTCAAGGAACGGTAGAGGGTTTTATATCATTCGAACCTAAAGGCACCAATGGGTTCGGATTTGACCCAATATTTTTTGTTCCCGAATATAACAAGACAATGGCTGAGCTACCTTTGGAAATAAAAAATAAAATTAGCCATAGAGCTAAAGCATTTTCAGACCTTAGAGACTTTCTTAAATCAAAAATACACAATTTTAGTAATTTAGTCTTAAATTTCCTTAGCCTATAGATAAACTACTCGAGAAGTAAAGCCATATCTGATTTGAGCTTATTAGTAACTGATGTCTTTGTCCAAGGTTTATCGCTCATAATTAATAAACCTCCCTTTTTACTATTGACGGTTCCTAGTTGAACGTCATACTAAAAAACTCCTTGTGAGTTCTCAAATAATCTGCTTAGTCCCGTTTGTTGTGTGTATATCTTTCTTCACAAATCAACGTTATATTTAGTATCGAAAATCTATTTTATGAAATAATAACCGGAAGAAGGAACTAATAGATTTATACATTTGTAATATATTTACTAAGCACATAATTATTTTCAAATTTTTTACCCAATATCAACTCATTTACCATATCCAACTCCATACAAAGGTAGACTTTTATTTTATCGC
>JAOAFA010000076.1 GCA_026416535.1 Deltaproteobacteria bacterium | reverse complement strand
CGTAGCATCGGGTATGTGTGATATTTGCATGGTTGTGTGTGAAGAAAAGATGTCTAGTTGTCATCCACATCCACAGGGTGCCTTTCTGACGATTTTTGATCATACTACAGAGCAACCAATAAAACCTACTCTTATATGGATATTTGCCCTTGAAATGAGAAGATATATGGAGACCTATGGTTTAAAACCCGAAGATGTCGCGAGGGTAGCCGTAAAAAATAAAAAGAATGCGCTGGATCATCCCTCAGCTCAAGTGGCAGAAGAGATAACAGTGGAGGATGTGATAAATTCAGAGGTTTTGGCCGAGCCAGTTCATAGATTGGACATAAGTCCTGCGTCGGATGGGGCCGCTGCAATAATCCTCGCGTCTGAACATGTTGCAAAAAGGATTACTGATAAGCCTGTTTGGATAGAAGGTGTAGGGTGGAATCTGGATACGGCCTATTGGACAACTAGGGATCTGTATTATCCAAGGTATGTAGAAAAGGCTGCAAGGATGGCTTATGATATGGCGGGTATCAAGGAGCCTCATAAAGAGATTCAGGTTGCTGAGCCTTATGATCCTTTTGATTATAAAGAACTCCATCATATGGAAGGTCTTCTTCTCTGCGAAAGAGGTGAGGCAGCAAGGCTGACCGCAGAAGGCTATACGGCTAGGGATGGAAACTTACCAATATGTCCTTCAGGTGGTCTATTAGGTGTGGGCAATCCGATTTCTGCTGCTGGTCTGATGAAGGTAATTGAAATATTTCTACAGCTCAGAGGTGAGGCCGGGAAGCGCCAAGTCCCAGGTAATCCAAGGGTAGGTCTGGCACAAGCCTGGGGAGATTTAATGCAGATAGGAACCGTAATCGTTTTAAAGCGATAGGAGGCAAATTATGAGAATTGATAAAGTTCCAGTAAAGGGTTTGTCTAGCAAAGAGTATGAAGAGGCTTTAAAGATTAGTTGGGATCCAATTATTAAGTACAACTGGGATAATGGTAAAGCCATTGGGCGGTATTTGCACGAGCTAAAGAATGGTAGGATAATAGCAAGGGTATGTGATAAATGTGATCGTATCATGATACCTCCCAGGATGTTTTGTGAACTCTGTTTTAGACCGACCGATAGATGGCAGTATGTAAAAGATACGGGTAAAGTAAACACCTATGCCGTATGTAGGATTTATTGGAATGCACAGAGAATCCCCGAAGGGGAACCACCTATAATACCGGCTGTTATTGAGATAGATGGTGCCAGTGAAGGGATGGGAATTTTACATTTGCTCGGCAATGTTGAGCCTCAAGATATTAAGATAGGTATGAGAGTCAAAGCTGTGTGGAGACCGGAAAATGAGAGGATAGGTTCAATTACTGATATACTCTATTTTGAGCCTATTAAAGAGGTGTCAGAGACCAAGATGAGACCTGTGACTAAGAGGAGGTAAGGATTATGTACAAGGAGAAGGTAGAGAAAAATATTGAATGCGGTTACTTTTCAGGACAAATCCCTGTAAACTATGTTTATACATTAGGTATAGCTGGTGATGAGTTTTTTAGGACAATCAAAGAAAAAGGATATTTTATTGCTAGTAAATGCTCATGTGGCAAGAAGTATATCCCAGCCCAGATGTACTGTGATGAATGTTTTGGTGAGTGCAAGGAATATGTTAAAGTTGGAATAGAGGGAGAAGTGTATTCCTACACAGAATGCTACTACGATTATAGGGGTAATAGATATGAGGAACCTCATATACTTGGGCTTATAAAATTTAAAGACTGTGAGGGTGGATTAATTCACAGATTAAATGTTGAAAAGCAGGATCTTAAGATTGGATTGAAGGTTGAGGCCGTGTTTAAGCCGCCGAAGCAAAGAGAAGGTTGTATTGAAGATATTTTGTATTTTAAAAAAGTAGACGTTAAGTAATTTAGGAACCCAATAGTAAAATTTTTATTTTCAACTTGTAATAACTTTGTCATAAGAAGTGGAGTGTCTTTCCTTAATTAAAGCATATTGACAGTTGTAATTAATTAAAATAACATTTACGTCTTATAATGAATAGAATTCTTCCATATTTTTTAGGCATACTTTCTGGTATTCTAACAGCTTTGTCGCAACCTCTTGTAATCTCTTACTTTTCGGAGAAAGAGATTTTTAATACATTTTATGCCGGATTTATCTCGTGGGTCTCTTTTGTTCCTTTGATGTTTGTTATTAGAAGACTGGAGCCAAAAAAGGCGTTTGTTGCTGGATTATTTGGTGGCCTTTTCTATTTTGGAATAGTCTTGTATTGGTTGGATATAGCTATGACTGTCTTCGGTAATATGCCACAATATTTGGCTATCCCAGCATTATTATTACTAGTAGCTTATTGTTCTATGTATTGGGGGATATGGGCATATATTTCGGTTTATATATTTAAGGGTCTGGGATTTGATATATCTGTTATATCACCGTTTATCTTTGTGGTGCTCGAATACTTGAGGAATTATCTGTTTACAGGTTTTCCATGGGGTAACATAGCATATTCCCAGTATAAAAATATTATATTTATTCAAATTTCGGTAATAGGTGGTATATACTTAGTGCAGTATGTTATTCTTGTGATAAATGCCACAGTCGAAGGTTGGGTGAGATATTTATTGGTGCGAAATGAAAAGAAGCCAATAAGGTATTCACTCTTCTTAGCAGGCTTGATGATCTTCGTGTATTTGTTTGGGATATTTAGGGCGGGATATATCGAGGGTGTAGCATCTAAGTCTCCGAAGCTAAAGGTGGCCATGTTACAAGGGAACATAGATCAGGGAATAAAGAAGAAATCTCAAGAATATAGGGGGTCAATTCTCTCTAACTACCTTGATTTGCTCGAAAGGGCAGGAGAGAGTTCACCTGAGCTTGTAATATGGCCTGAGGCCGCCTATCCTCTTACACTTCCAGATGAGATGCAATCATTTGCGAAACCTGAGGGGTTGTTAGGAAAAAAACTATATCCCTTTGCCCAAATAATAGGGGTATCAACGTATTTTTATGAAGGGCAAAAACGCTATTTACATAATGGTGCCTTTGTTGTTGATAAAAACCTTAATATTGTTGCAAAGTATAACAAATCTCATCTAGTGCCTTTTGGTGAATATGTGCCACTGGGAATACCGGTGGAAAAATTTGTCAGTGGTATAGGGACGTTTGTTCCCGGAAAGGAGATTAGACCGGTAGAAATCGAGCATAATGGGAAGGTAATAAGGTCAGGTATTTTGATATGTTATGAGGGAATTTTTCCTGAGATTAGCCGAGAACACGTAGAAAAGGGCGCAAATCTTCTTGTAAATCTAACTAATGATGCATGGTATGGTATCTCATCTGCCCCTTATCAACATCTCTCAATGTATGTATTTAGGGCGGTTGAAAATGGAAGATTTCTTGCTCGTGTAGCTAATACCGGTATTACAGCTGTTATAAATCCTTATGGTAAGATTGTATCTGAGACAAATATCTTTGAACGAACAGTTCTTAGTGGAGAGGTGGCATTGATTGAGGAGAAGACTATTTATGTGAAATTAGGGGACTTATTCGCGATACTAAGCACGATATTTGTTATGGCTATGTTAATTTTAGCCAGAGTAATAGTAGTAAGAAGGCTTGAGAGGTAGTTATGTCGAGGGAATTAAAGGAAAAGATCGATTTACTTAGAGTGAAGTTAAGTGAGATTAGAGGTTATCTTTGACATAGAGGGAAAGAAGAAGAGAATAGCGGAGATTGATTCTTTAATGGTGTCGCAGGATTTTTGGTTGGACGTTAATAAAGCATCAAAGATTCAGCAAGAGAGGAAGGTGCTTGAGGCGATTATTAGTGAAGATGAGTTTTGTGAGACACATATAGCGAATTCGAGTGAATTATTAAAACTAGCTATAGAGAGTGGGGAGGAAGATGTAATTGAGTCAATTAAAGTGGACGTTGAAGTAGTAGAAAAAAAGCTTAATGAGATGGAATTTAATTTGATGCTTTCAGACCCAGTAGATAAGAATGATGCAATTGTCTCGATAAATTCTGGGGCAGGAGGAACTGAATCTCAAGACTGGGTTCAGATGTTGCTTAGGATGTATCTTAGGTGGGCTGAGAAAAAGGGTTTTTCAACGGAGTTAGTTGATCAGTTGCCCGGGGAAGAGGCAGGGTTAAAAAATGTCCTGTTTATGGTCAAAGGACCTTATGCCTATGGTTATATGAAGGCTGAGGTAGGGGTGCATAGGTTGGTTAGAATTTCTCCATTCGATGCAAATGCAAGGAGACATACATCCTTTGCGTCAGTTTCCGTAATACCAGATGTACCTGATGAGATCGTTATTGATATAAAGGAATCCGACCTAAGAATAGATGTTTTTAGAGCAAGTGGGCATGGTGGACAAGGTGTGAACACAACTGATTCAGCGGTAAGGATCACACATCTGCCAACCGGTATAGTAGTGCAATGTCAAAATGAGAGAAGTCAGCATCAGAATAAGGCTACAGCTATGAAAATATTAAAAGCGAGATTGTATGAGATTGAATTAAAAAAGAGAGAAGAGGAGATGGAAAAGCTTCATAAAGAGAAAAAGAAGATAGAGTGGGGCTCGCAGATAAGATCTTACGTGTTGCAACCCTATAGACTTGTAAAAGATCATAGAACAGGTTATGAAACAGGGAATGCTGATGCAGTTTTGGATGGAGACATAGATGAGTTTATAAAACAATATTTGCTTTTAATGGCAAGGAGATCAGATAAATCAGGTTGACTTTATTAGGTAGGAGTAAGTAAATATGTTTTGAACATAACCTACATGTTTTCATCTATGAATCCGTAGTATCTTCCTATCCAGTAGGCAAGGAGATAATCCTCAGGGGATTCAATCAAGAATAAATTTTCAGGTTCTATCTTTAGTTTATAAGGATTCCTTATCCATAGAAAGTTATCCATCCCATATTCGTTTATGGGGATAACTATATCAGTTAAAGGCTCATTACTTCTGTCATAACATACAGTTTTATATCGGTTTAGGGTGTCTACAGCATATTGATGTTTTCTCTCAGGGAACATCTGCATGACGCATATTGCATCAGAGAGTTCCTCTGTGGGTAATCTCTGGTTTTCAGGTTTGTTTATAGCGAAGAAAAATGTATAAAGGGTGTTTTGTTGAGCCCTCATGGGTCTTGGGTCATTCGCATTCCACAATTGAGAATAAAGTATCTCTTTGTAGTATTTATTGAGCTCCCTATCATCTTCATTTTGAATCAGATGAAACATTGATATCTGTGCCATATTATGGTTATTCCAATTTGTTTTGCAATCGAGATTGAGTCCGATGTTGTTGAGGTAATCTGTATAAGGAGTCGGTTCTTCATCTTTTATGCATTTATATCTTCCCCTTTTTTGAAGAAGACAGTTTTTGTAGTATGATAAATATTTTTCACCACCCACCACAGATGCAAGTTTAAACCAGGATAAAGTTAGCAATGCATTAAAACCAGGGAAGTCATCGAATGCAGTAGCATACATCCTCCCAAAGGTTGTTACCTTGCCATCAATATCAATTATTCTTAGATTGTTTTCCATCAAGTGATCAGCTACCTGTTGAACGATATCTCTGACAATTGATTTAACCTCAGTATCATCAATTAGGTTCCACAAAACTGACATTGAAAACATGTGATGTGCATATTCATCTTTACTTACATCGGTCTTAAAGAAGTAACCCTTAAATTCCCCGTCTTCTACCTCGACAAATCTTTTACAATGTTTCACAGAGAGGTCACAATCAGGATACCAATTGTTTAATTGTTCTGCCGATGGAAATCCTGGTAGCTTTGGGTTAACATAGATTCTTGTAAAGAGCCCTCTGACTCCTGTAATCTTTAGCAAATTATGTTGCCCTTTTAGAGTTGTCTTTAAATTTTCTAATGCCTCTTTTTCTTTGGTTGTAGCATATCTGAATGCCTGTGATGCTGTATACAGAGCTGTCCATGTTCCAACATTATCACTCATAACTACTTTGTCAAAAGTCATACTATCTTCTCTAACAAAGACAGAAAATAGCAATTCTTGTCCTTTTGGTATATGTAGCTCTCTTGCTATCTTGTCAAAATATTCTGCTTTTTCCCTCAGTTTTTTTGAAGTAATTTTTATATCCTTGTTGCAATAAACTGGCCTAAATTTATTGAGAGATCCCCTGTCATCCAAATCAATTATATTGGTGTCTGTAACTAAGCCTATATCCTCATTTGAGTTATAATCAATTATTCCAGCGTCTTCTAGATCGTATTGTCTTGTGCAGAAGACAAGAAGAAGAGTAAAAAATATGTTTAAAATTATGATTCTCACTAATTATGTTTATACCATATTCCAGTGTTTAAGTAAACGTAATTAAGCCCACAAAACTTTCATTCCATATAAAAACAAACTTAAATGTTTTTATCACAACAGCCTCTCTCAAGAGTTAGAATCTCTGGATGATTGGTGTTTTGTTGCAAAGCAAAGTAATCTACCAAGTAATCTCAATATATGTTCATCTTTTCTTAAAACGATTTATCCAATTATAATTGAATTGTCTCTCAAATGCTTGTTTCCTCTTTTTGTAATACGCATATCCCATATTTCACAACCCAGATCCTCATTATCTATCTCCTAAATAAACCGTTCTAACAAAATACAATCAAAATTTACAACTAAGCATTAGTTTATACATCATGTTGAAAATAAACTGGGAATGGTGGACTAATCTCTCTTGGGTACAATTTAAATAATACTGCTGCATATTTGGATAGTATAAAGATGAGTAGAGTATGCTAGAGGTGGTGAAGAAGTTTTAGCTTAAATAAAAAGGAGTAAGTTCCATAGGTGAGGTGGTGAAGGGATTACATGGATTTGAAAGCTACATGGGAGGCTATTACTGAGACCACGTGGGCTGATTTTATGTCTTGACAGAATACCAATTTATATAATACAAAAATTGCCTATTAAGGTTGGTCTTTATATGGATGAAAAATATAGTTTTCAAAATCTCATATTAAACTTGGAACAATTTTGGGTGTCAAGAGGGTGCCTTAGAATTTTTCCATATGATCTCGAGGTAGGGGCTGGGACATTTCACCCGGCTACATTTCTTAGAGCTCTTGGTCCTGAGCCATTTGCTGCTGCCTATGTCCAACCATCTCGTAGACCTACCGATGGTAGATACGGTGAGAATCCAAATAGACTACAGAAGTATTATCAATATCAAGTAATAATAAAGCCTTCTCCTGATGATATTCAAATGACCTATATTGAAAGCCTGAACTCTATTGGTATAGATACTTCTAGGCATGATATTAGATTTGTTGAAGATGATTGGGAGTCTCCAACACTTGGTGCATGGGGGCTTGGCTGGGAGGTGTGGGTTGATGGTATGGAAATAACTCAATTTACATATTTCCAGCAGTGTGGAGGTATAGAGCTCAGACCTATAACAGTCGAGATTACTTATGGACTTGAGAGGATCTGTATGTACCTGCAAGGAGTAGATAACGTATATGATATATATTGGGGTAATGGTTTTTATTATGGGGAGATCCATCACGAAGATGAGAAGGAGTTTTCAAAATTTAATTTTGAAGAGGCAGATACAAATAAACTCTTTAGACATTTTGATGAGTTTGAAGATGAGGCTATGAGGCTAATTGAAAAGGGACTTGTGTTGCCAGCTTATGATTTTTGTATGAAGGCATCTCATACATTTAACCTTTTAAATGCTAGAGGTGTGATATCGACTACAGAGAGGGCAAGATATATTTTGAGAGTGAGAAAGATTGCTAATTTGTGTGCACAAGCGTATTTGAGGCTTCGAGAGAATATGGGTTTCCCAATATTGAATATGGATAAAGGAATAAACCGATGGAGAAGACCTTAATTATAGAGATTGGGACAGAGGAGGTTCCTGCCCGTTTTATAAAGGGTTATGCTGAAGAGTTGAAGAGTAAGCTTGTCTCTTTTTTAGCTGAGAGTAGATTAAGCTCTACGGCTGAATGTGAAGTTTATTATACTCCGAGAAGAGTCGTATTTATCAAGGAGGACGTGAAGATCAAGCAAGAAGATGAGACCAGAGAAGTATTAGGTCCTCCTGTTAGGGTATGTTTTGACGAAAACGGTAATCCGTTGAAGGCATTGAATTCATTTCTGCAAAAATATGGTATCACAGGGAATGATTTTTATAAAATTAGCTCCGAGAAAGGTGAAGTTATTGCCGCGAAGGTCAAAGTTCAAGGGAAGAGCGCATTCGAAATTTTAAATGTAGCGATCCCTGAAATATTAATGTCGATAAAATTCAAAAAGTCGATGAGATGGGAGAGCAGTGGCGTTAGCTTTGTGAGACCTATCAGATGGATTTTGGCTCTTTTGGGTAGTGATGTTATCTCTTTTGAGTTTGCCGGTGTCAAGTCAGGTAGGAGATCTTATGGTAACTTCAATGTGGATAGAGAGGGTTTTATTTGTGATAGTAAAGAAGGTTTTCTCCAAAATTTGAAGGAGAGATATGTCATATATAATCCAGAGGAGAGAAGGGATTTCATGAGGACGGAGTTGAGGAGAATTTTCTCTGAATATAAAGCTGATGATGTGGTTGATGAAAATCTTCTTGAGGAAGTTGTGAATTTATTGGAATATCCAGTTACTATTGTAGGGAACTTTGATAATTCTTATCTGACTCTTCCCCCAGAGCTTCTTGAAATAGTTCAGATTCGCCATCAGAGGTATTTCCCCCTTAAAAAAGGAGGTGCTATCCTTCCTTATTTTGTGGCATTTGCTAATAATCCTGTCGGTGATAAGGATATTATAAGAGAGGGAATGGAGAAGGTTTTGAAGGCGCGTTTGAATGACGCTGTCTTTTTTTACAACGAGGATAAGAAGAAGGATATAAGAGAACTGGCAAAGTCTCTGAATATGGTGCTCTATCTGAGAGGACTAGGGGGATATGATAAAAAGAGTTTAAGGGTCAAGAGTCTTGCAGAGTACATATGCTTGAAATTGGGAATTAATGGTGAGGATCTTCTAGATGTCATTCTTGCTTCGGAACTTGCTAAGGCAGATCTCGTTTCTCAAACAGTAGGTGAATTCCCTGAACTTCAAGGAATAATGGGAAAGTATTTTGCCCTTAATTCTGGATTGTCAGAGAAAGTTGCTGTTGCCATTGAAGAACATTATAGACCCGTTAATTCTGGGGGTGTGTTGCCTCAGACTCTAATAGGACAAGTCGTAGCGATAGCCGATAAAATAGATCATTTAGCAGGATTGTTTATAATAGATCAAAAACCTACTGCCTCTTCTGATCCATATGGTGCAAGAAGGGCCGCGTCTGGTATAGTAGAGATCTTTAAAGCCTCAAAATTCAAAAATTTATCGATTTGTGAACTAGTGGACAAATCAATACAAGGTTATAACATAGAGGAGATGAGGGCCTCAGATGGTAAAATATCCATAAATCCAAATGCTAAAGAAGAGATTTTAGAATTTTTGCGCACAAGAATTAAAACAATGTTAGTTGAAGAAATAAAGCCTGATGTTGCAGAGGCTATATTGAATGCAGAATCAGGGATTGATGATATCTCTTCTATATTTGAAAGAAAAGAGGCTTTGAGGGAATATATTAAAGAGGCAGATTTTGAGAAGTTTGCTGTTGTATATAAGAGAGCAAGTAATATTACTAACGGGTTTAACAATGTGGTAGTAAATCCCTTACTTTTCGAGTTTGAAGAAGAAAGGGAGTTGTATAAATCAATTGAGTATATTAGAAGTGAATTCAATAGATATATCTCCGTGCGGGATTACTTTAATGCTATGAGGCTTTTAAGAGAGAATCTTTATAATCCTATCTTCAAATTTTTTGATAAGGTGTTTGTGATGGTTGATGACGAAAATATAAGAAGCAATAGACTCGCACTGTTGAAGAATGTAGTTGTTTTTTTTAGGAAAATAATTGATCTTTCGTATGTTTCATCTATGTAAGACATGAGGAGGTGAAGATATGCCAAAGATGAAGATGGTTTACCTTTTTGGAGGGAAGAAGACTGAAGGTTCCGAGAAGATGAGGAATCTTCTTGGTGGTAAGGGAGCCGGTCTTGCAGAAATGGCAAAACTGAAAATTCCTGTGCCTGCGGGGTTTACAATAACCACGGAGGTTTGTACACTTTACTATAAGCTGGGAAGAAAATTTCCTAAAGAGCTTAAGCCTCAGGTGGAGATGGGTATTAAGCATATTGAGGAGACAATGGGGGCGAGATTCGGGGATCCTAAGAATCCACTTCTTGTCTCTGTTAGATCAGGTGCAAGAAGGTCGATGCCCGGCATGATGGAGACGGTATTAAATGTAGGGTTATGTAGTAAGACTATACCCGGTATGATAGAAAAGACCAAAAATGAGCGATTCGTATATGATGCATATAGAAGGTTAATAATGATGTATTCTGACGTGGTTATGGAGAAGGCTAAAGGTATTGAGCCTAAAGATGGACAGGGTATTAGAGTTCAGCTGGATAGAATGCTTCACGACCTAAAGGAGAAAAAAGGGTATAAATCTGATGCTGAGATCCCAGCTGAGGACCTAAAGGAATTGTGTGAAAGGTTTAAGGTAAAGGTGAAGGAGGTGCTTGGTGAAGATTTTCCAGATAGTGCAATGGAACAACTCAACGGAGCAATTGGAGCTGTCTTTGCAAGTTGGAATGGTAAGAGGGCTGTCGCTTATAGGAGGATAGAGGGTATCCCAGATGATTGGGGAACAGCAGTAAATGTTCAGGCAATGGCTTTTGGAAATATGGGAGAGAATTCAGCGACAGGAGTTGCATTTACGCGTAATGCTGCAACTGGTGAAAATCACTTTTATGGCGAGTGGTTACCAAATGCTCAGGGGGAAGATGTGGTAGCCGGTATAAGGACACCAAATCCTTTGAATAAAGAATCATCAAGTGAGTACAATAAAGATTTACCTACTCTTGAAGAATATATGCCAGAAGTATATAAGGAGCTTTGTGATATTAGAAAGAAGCTGGAAAAATATTACAAGGATATGTTGGATATTGAGTTTACTATTCAAGAAGGGAAACTCTGGATGCTTCAGGTTAGGGTTGGTAAGAGAACAGGAAAGGCTGCTCTGAATATTGCAATGGATATGTATAGAGAAAAGTTAATCGATAAGTATACTGTTGTAACCCGCGTCTCCCCAGCACAGTTGGATGAATTACTACATCCGGTTGTAGATCCTGAGGATGAAAAGAGAGTAAAACCCATAGCAAAAGGGTTGCCAGCGGGTCCAGGTGGTGCCACCGGTCAGATTGTATTTACCGCACAGGATGCCGTTGAATGGACCAAGCAGGGTAAGCAAGTTATACTTGTTAGAGAAGAGACAAATCCTGAAGATGTAGAAGGTATGAGGGCAGCCGTTGGAATACTTACAGCCAGAGGTGGTATGACGAGTCATGCTGCCCTTGTTGCTAGGGGTTGGGGTAAGTGCTGTGTGGTAGGCTGTAGTGCATTAGAAATAAATTTGGAATCAAAGAAACTCTTAGTTGGAGGACATAAGTTTAGTGAAGGGGATTTTATTACATTAAATGGAAGTAAAGGTCATGTATATCCTGGCAAACTGAATATGGTAAGAGATACGGAGAATCCGAATTTTGTAGGCTTTATGAAAATAGTAGATTCGATAAGAAGACTAAAAGTAAGGACAAATGCAGATACACCAGAGGACGCTGCAAAGGCTATTGAATTTGGTGCCGAAGGTATTGGACTTTTTAGGACAGAACATATGTTTTATGGGAAGGGCTCTGAGGAGCCGTTGTTTTACCTTAGGAAGATGATTGTCTCTAAAACAAAAGAGGAGAGAGAAGAGGCATTAAACAAACTTTATCCCTATATCAAGCAAAACATTAAATCTACATTGGAGGTTATGGAAAATAGACCTGTAACTATAAGATTATTGGATCCTCCTCTTCATGAGTTTATCCCGAATAGGGATGATGAGAGGAAAAAATTGGCAGATAGTCTTGGGATTACTATTGAGGAATTTAACAGAAGAGCAGAGGAGCTCCATGAATCTAATCCTATGATGGGGCATAGGGGTGTAAGACTTGGCATTACCTATTGTGAGATTACAGAGATCTGGGTCAGAGCTATATTTGAGGCAGCTGCCGAACTTTTAAAAGATGGTAAAAGGGTTTTTCCAGAGATAATGATTCCAGTTGTGTCTATTGTAACTGAACTGAGACACCAGAAAGAGATTATAGAGAGAGTCTATAAAGAGGTTTTGTCGAAATATAATTTGAAGAAGATTCCATATATGTTTGGAACGATGATTGAAATTCCTAGGGCAGCACTTACAGCCGATAAGATTGCGGAAGTTGCAGAATTTTTTTCATATGGTACAAATGATCTAACACAGATGACGTTCGGTTTTTCGAGAGATGATATAGGCGCATTCGTTCCAGAATATATCGAGAAGAGAATCCTTCAGAGTGATCCATTTGCAGTTCTTGATCAGGAGGCAGTAGGTGAGTTAATTAAGATTGGGATTGAGAGGGGTAGAAAGATAAAACCACAATTGAAAGTTGGAATATGTGGTGAACATGGTGGTGAACCATCAAGTGTCGAATTCTGTCATAGAGTAGGTATGGATTATGTCTCTTGTTCTCCATACAGAGTTCCAATAGCAAGACTTGCTGCAGCACAAGCCGTTGTAAAATATGATAAGATTAAGAAGGGGAGGTAAGAGACTTATTACTTAGCTCTTTATATAACATAAACATAGACGTTGGGATATGTTATAAGATTTGTATCAGTTATTATAGTGAGCCTAGGGGGTTTGATGTATAGTGTGAACAAGTGGGGTGTAGTTTGTGGTAATTTAGGATTGAAGGGAAAAAGTAGTGGAAAAAGAAGAAGCAGTAATTTAATATAAGGGGAGTTAAATATGGGGAGAGGGATGATAATAACATTTTTCATGTTGTGTTTTTTGGGTATAGATGGTGTGGGTAAGGATGAGTTTTATAGATAAGATAACTGGGATTCTGGATGAAAGAGAAGATTATATATGGTTTGATACTTCTAATTTCTGGGCTGATTGTGGGGATTTATTATTTTTATTTGAGAGAAGGCGGAAAAAAGAGGAATTATTAGTTGAGAAGATGGGAGGGGTAGTTGGGGAGTGTATAAGATAAGTACGTTTGCGACATTTCTCCTTTCTCGATTATAAACTGCATCGGTCTTTTTTACCAAGTGATTTATGAACTCCCTTTGTATTACAAAGCGATAAATAGTTCTGGACAAATTCGAGCAATACCCTAAGCTTCCGATTTTTTTAATGTTAGAGATTAATAAATGTTTGCTTTTTTAATTATGCATAATATAATTAAAAATATTTTTGCAAGGAGAGTTTATGAAGATCAACAATGTTCAACTTATGGCAATTATATTACAAGTTTTAGGTGTAGATGGTAAATTGACAGATGATGAGATTGAAGAAGTTGAGAAAGAGGCAATTATATTACAAATAGATGACAAGAAGTTTAAACAGGTCATCTCTTATATTGATGCAATAAAGGATGCTAAGGATATCTTAAAGGGTATCAATAATTTCGATGAAAAGCTCTTTGTAATGCAGGAGTTGTATAAGGTTTTGCACTCAAAGCAAAAAATTTCAAAACTTGAACGTGAGGCTGTTGAATGGATTAGGGAGAGTTTCAATCTATCCGAGAAGATTGCAAAACGGCTTGAGACAATAGTAAAAAGAATGAAAAAGCTTTCTGATGAGTTAGATAAATTATATAATCAGTGTAGAGCTTGATGTGGAGAATGGTATGAGAATATTTGGTACTTTGCTTTTTTTTGTGTTTTATAGTTTGCATGTATTAGCGCAGCCTGATAATTCATCGGTTTTAGTTGGAGACAATTTTCAGGCAGAAGAGGAGTTTATAAAGACGCTAGAGTTGTTTTCGCAAAAAAAGTATGCCGAAGTGATTCCAATTTTGAAAAGGTATTCTGAGAAAAATCCTACGGATAAAAATTTAAAAGTATTGCTTATTAAAGCCTTCGTTTATTCAAAGGACTGTGGTGAGGCATTGAATATATATAGAGGTGTGGAAATATCTTTGGATGTAAGTGATAAAGATAAGATCTTGGTTGATATAGTTCAGTGCTATATTCAGGATAAGAGATATAAAGATGCCATTGACTATCTGAATTCTGTGAGAGATTCATCTGCTAATAAAGAAGCTGTAAAATATTTGCTTGCCACAGTGAGTTTTGCAATGCAGAATTACAAGGATGCAAAACCATTATTTAAAGAATTGTTTGAGAAGTCTTCTGTCTATAAGTATAAGTCCGCTTATTATCTCTCTGTAATCTGTAGTGAGGAAAAGAGATTGGATGATGCAATAAAATATCTTGAATTTGCCTCAAAAGATAATGACTCAGAGGAGGGTAGAGAAGCGGCTCGGATCATGAATAATATAGCAGTTGACAGAGAGAGATTAAAATCAAAGGGTTTATTTAAACCATTTTTTAAAATTAAAAATGCCTATGTAATTGATTCTAATGTGCCAGAAATGGCGGAAAATGAGGATGAAAATCTTAGGTATATAACTAATGTGGGTAGTGTCTCTATGAGATGGGGTGCAAGATTGGATCTTGAGTTGTCTGGTGGGGTAAATTTTAAGAAGAATCAACATAAGGCATCCGGCACATTGATGTATTTCAACAATTTCCACTTTCTTCCGGTGAATTCTATGGTGAAAAGGAGTGAATTTGATGCAAATTTTTATGATATAATGTTTTTATATGTAGGTGCAAGATATAGCTACGAGATTGTTTTCGATAAAGATAGATTATCTTTTGGACTTGAGATTGGCACATTAAATCTGTTTAATGATCAATTTGGGTCATTTGTTCATGATGAAGGTGCAAAGAGCGGACCAAACTTTTATCTAACTTCTATTGCGATTGTTCCTAATATAGCATACTCCTTTAGGGATATTATGGTATTGAAACCTTATTATCGGCTAAGATCAGATAATTATCATCGCAAGGTCGAGGAGCCAGCAGAAAACTCGATGAGTGGTTTTGGACATAGCATTGGACTTGAGGGTATGCTCTATTTTTTAGGTGAAGATACTCTATTTGTTAAAGCAGAATATGATAAAAATAATGCAGAAGGGACCCAATGGAGATATGCAGGTTATAGGCTTGGACTAGGATTATCAATTATTGCTCTCTCTGTTGTCGATCTGCGATTTTTAATTGATTATTTTATAAGGGATTTTTCTGATTCAAGATTTGTTTTGGATGATGGGAGTGAGAGGTCAAGGAATGATAAAAGACTTTCTATTAGTGTTGGACCGGAATTTATACTTGGGAAAAGTGGACGTTTGGGCTTAAAATATAGTTCTGTTTTTAATAAATCAAATATTACCGATATATATGACTACCAGAGGCATTTAGGTATGCTTTTTTGGGAAGTAAGATTCTGAGTTGAGTTAGGAGATTAAATCTATGTATAAAAAAGGTATAGTGATTTTAAGTGTTATTTTTTTAATGTTAAGTGTAAATTTATCTGCTCAGGATAATTTGATTGGTGAGATAACATGGGTTGAAGGTACTGCCCAGATTAGTTATCCAGCAAAGAGTCCAGAGGATATAAAGATTGGAATGGGCATTACAGCAAATGCTACAATTTCAACAGGTGAGAAGTCAAAAGTTGTAATAAGACTTATTGACCAGAGTATTGTTAGCATTGCCCCTAAGACAAGGATACTAATAGAGACTCTTGTTAAATCTCAAGATATAAGAGAGGCATCTATTTTAACTTTTGTGGGTAGGATTAGAGCATTTATTAAAAAGCAGATGGGTAATAAGAGTAAATTTGAATTTAAATCCAAAACTGCAATAGCAGGTGTTAGGGGAACTCATCTGGCAATTGATGTCGCATCAGATGGGACTACAAAAATCTACTTAATTAATGGTTTTGTTGGTGTGTATAATAGAGATAAGATGGATCTTCCAGAGATTATGCTTTCAGAAGGGACATTCACAGAGGTAAAAGAAGGTGAAGCACCTTCTCCACCACAATTTATACCCCCAGAGGTTTTAAGGGAGATATATCAAGATACCTCAATTTTGGCTATGTTAAAAAGTGAGTTGAATAGAGCAATTGTGAGTAAGGCAGAGATTTTACCAGAAACGAAAACAATCTCTACAACTCTCGAGGAGAAACTTGTTGTTGCTATTAGAGATAGTGCAAGGGATGATTTACATGATCAAACATCATATTCGCAAAGTCTTACAGAACCTTTAAGGGAACAAGAGGTTCAAGGAGTTGTTGCACCTATGGATTTTTCGGGTGGGGTACACGAGAGAAAGGTTAATTTGAATATTCATGTCAATACAAATAATTATTGAGGTAGTCTATGAAAAAAAATTATTTGTCCTTTTTAGGAATTCTAATTTTGTTATTGGTTTTATATTTTTCATGTTTACAAGAGGAAGGAAATCTGAGAGTTGTTATTTCATTCCAATACCATAGTGGGCAAGGATTAAGTAATTTTATAGAAAGTTATGCAAATAAAATTGTTGTTTCTGTATATGGAAACAATATGACTCCAGTGAGGAAGAGTATAGATTTTCCATCAAGTCCAGAATGGGTGTGTTATCGTGATGGAGGATATTATGAACCTGATAGTAGTGGTTCTTGGGGAGGGGATGCCTATTTATTACCACAGTGTGAAAGTCAGGAGAGACAATTGGCCAGGGTCAAGCTACCGCTAAATGTCCCTGTTGGTTCTAGTAGGTCAATTGTTGTAGAGACAATTGGTAAGAAAGGTAATGTGACGTTTAGAGGATCTGTTAGTGATTTGACCGTAGATAAAGATACGGAAGTAAATATTGAAATTAATCCAATTGCTAAAATATTTTTCTCTGTCTTTGAGATAACAGATGTAGAAAAATCAAGATACGAACTTGCGAATACTGGAATTTTAAGGGCATATTATTTTGAGAGGGGGAAATTGATTAATGGGGAGAGGAGAAACTATGCTATACTCCTGGGTGAACATGAGGTATCTAAGGACAAAAAGGCAGATTTGGAATTTAACTATTCTGGTGAATATTTAGAATATGATGCTCAGAGCATGAAAAGTTATGTTTATCCGTCTCTCTTTGGTTATTACAGGGGAGAGAACAATATTATATCATTTGTTGTTCCTGGGTTGGCTGAGTCTATTGGAGTCGGGTTGGAGCCGGGTAAGGAATATGAGATGACTATGTATGCTGCCCTGAGAGAAAAAATTAAACAAAATCCTGTGTTAACAGCTGTTACACCTTCTCAGATTAACTATACATATTATGAGGATGTGGGGCATGGAAATTGGGACTGGCTGTATGGATATGTGTCTTACATCCATGGATTCTCTGAGTCGTTTGTAAAGACTTTAAGGCTTGCCTTGAAGATGGACTTTAGTGAGAAGGAGATTATATTCAGTACTGATCCTGAGGATGGAGAAGAACCATTTCCTAACGAGGTATATGATATAGGTAGGCTCAAAGATATTGAAGATGAGGTGTATATGGGCTTCAAAAATATTTTTCTTCCTAATTTTGATGGTAATCTTCCAGCAAAAACCAGTGGTGAGATTACTGTTTGGATGGAGTTTTTGACTTCCGATGGGAAGAGTTTTAGGACCAACGAGGCAAAAATTAGGTATAATATCTTAAAAGTTAGTTCAAAGCCGTTAGATGCAGGGGTGCAGGATGTTCAATAAATTTATAATAAACGTTAAAAATGGAGGATTTTATGGAGAAGTTAAGAGTAGGAATAACAGGGGCAGGATTTATAGGACAAGTTCATTATGATGCGTTTTCTAAAGTAATAGGGGCTGAAGTAGTAGCTATAGCCGACGTAGACAAGAAGAGGAGGGACCAATTCGCAAAGAGAAATAATATAAGACTTAAGTTTGACAGTTTAAAACAGATGGCAGAATCAGATGAGGTAGATGTTATAACGCTGGGGGTACCTAATTATTTACATAAGGAATTTGCAGTTACTTGTATGAAGAACGGAAAGCATGTAATAATTGAGAAACCCCTCTGTCTGACTCTCGACGAGGCCGATGAAATAATAGAGGTCTCGAAGAAGAGCAATAGGTATGCCTTTTATGCAGAGGAATTATGCTTTATACCAAAATTTGTCAGGGCGAAGGAGATCGTAGATGCTGGAGGTATAGGCAGACCCTATATGATTAAGGAGTGGGAGAAACATGCAGGGCCATATTCCCCTTGGTTCTTTAAGAGAGAGACTGCTGGTGGCGGTATTATGATGGATATGGGATGTCATGCTATTGAGTTTGCAAGATGGTTTTTAAATAAGCCTAAGGTGAAGAGCGTCTACGCTCAGGTTAATCTTGTATTGCACAAGAAGATTACAAAACTTGATGACAATGTTATTATCTTGATAGAATTCGAAAATGGAGTAGTTGCAAATCTGGAGGCTAGCTGGGCACTGAAAGGTGGTATGGATAGTGTAATGGAATGTTATGGAACTGAAGGAGTTATTTATGCCGATTTGCTAAGAGGTGGAGGTATTAAGTGTTATTCTGAGAGAGGTTTTACACCAAATCCAGAAGAGAGTAGGGGTTGGACCTTCCCCGAATATGATTGGAATTACCAAAATGGTTATCCTCAGGAGATGCAACATTTTATAGATTGTATTCTTCATAACAAAGAGCCGATGGAATCTGCTAAGGATGGAAAAGTAGTGCTTGAGATAATGATTGCGGCGTATCTCAGTGCTGCAACAGGCAAAAAGATTGAATTTCCTCTTAAGGTTCCGTATAAATATAAATATCCAGTAGACCTCTGGCTTTATCCGTTGAAAAGATAAAATCTTTTAAAGGAGGAGAGTTTATGAGGCCTTATGGTAATCATATTGTGTGTGAATTTTTAAATTGTAAATATGATTTAAATGATGAGAAAAACTTAACTGAGATGGTGAGAGTGGGTATCAACAAGTGTCGCCTTGGGTTTATCAAGGTAGTCAGTCATAGATTTACTCCCATTGGAGTTACTGTAATTGCAATAATAAGTGAGTCACATGTATCAGTTCATACATTCCCAGAGGCAAAACATGCATCTATAGATATTTATACCTGTTCTAAGACACCTGAACCAACAAATTCATTGCTTGAGTATTTTAGGAGTATCTTAAAACCTAAGTCAACTAGAACAATAAGGATTAAACGTGGAGATGAGTTGGAGATAAATGATACGAATTGGATGATATCATATGGTTCTATCGGGACCGAGACGAGATATCATATTAAGGACAGGATATTTTCTGGGCATTCTAAATATCAGAAGATTGATATCATACTTAATGATAGTTTTGGTAGAATGCTATTTCTGGATGACGATGTCCAGATAGCTGAGGTGGGCGATGAGGAATACAATGATGCATTAGTTAGTCCAATTGCTGAAAGAGGACTTTTGAGGAAGGTGGCTATACTTGGTGGTGGTGATGGAGGTGTGGCAAAAGAGCTTTTGAGAAGAGGTGCAAGAGATATTTACCTAATTGATATTGATGAGATGGTAGTTGCAGCTTGTAAGGAACATTTACCTAAGATCTGTGGGGATGCCTTTGAAAACAAGAAGGTGAAGGTAATAATAGATGATGCTAATAACTTTTTGGAACACTATGAAGGGTTTGATGCCATTGTATATGATCTTACACTTCATCCAGAGTGGTTAACAGTTAAAGATCGTGAAAAATTTTTAAAGGATATTTTTGGAAAGATTGCTAAAAATCTTAATAAAGATGGCATTGTATCCATTCAATGTTGTGATGTTTACGACACAGAGACAATAAATATGTTAAAGGATATATTACGTAGGTCATTTACCAAGATAACATTTGTTCCAGTTTTCGTAAGGCCATTTTGTGTGGAGTGGATGTTTGCTTATGCAACCAAAAAGTGAGAAAGGAGTAGAAATGGATTTTAATAAGATTTTTAAGTATTCATGGGATTTGTTTGTGAGAGATATTGTTCCTCTGCTTGTTGGTGGTTTAATAGCTTCGATTTTGACTGTAGTTTCTCTTGGGATTTTAGCGGGTCCTTTATATGGTGGATTAACAAAGATGGTTATAAAAAGGGTTCGTGATAAAAAGGCTCCGGAGATAGGGGATATATTCTCAGCGATGGATCAGTTCATTATTTTATTTATTACTACACTAGTCTTGGTATTACTTATCGGGCTTGGGTTGTTTCTCTGTATTGTTCCTGGAGTGTTGCTCGCTACGATCTGGATGTATGTATTGGTTTATATCGTGGATAAAAGGGTCTCGATGGGGGAGGCTATGTCAAGAAGCAAGGCATTAGTATCTCAGGTAGGGTTTGGTATGCATTTAGTAATGGTAATTGTTTGTGGTGTTATTTTGGGGATTCTTGGAATGACGTATATTGGTGGGTTTGTTGCTGGAACTTTTATAATTGTGATTATATGCGTAATGTATTTTCTATCTAACAATGAAGAATATCTACTTGTGGATAAGCCGAGTGCCGGCGTCTTTGAGGTGAAGGTGCAGAATAACATTAGATCCGAAGTCGAGTTTAGTATTCATCAATCTGATAAACATAAAAATGTGGATATGTCACCAGTTGTTGCGTCACCGCCTGTGCAAACACAAGCTGATCGTGAGGCTTCAGAGCGAAAATCTGTGGTCCTTCTCTGTTTGAATTGTGGTAAAAAGGCAACTCAAGGATCTTTTTGTGTAGAATGTGGTGCGCCTCTTAAAGTTGTCTGCCCTAATTGTAGTAAGGAACTTGTTTCAACGGCGAGATTCTGCCCGGCCTGTGGTTCGAAATTGGTTTGAGGTATTATTGTTCTTCCGGATTAATTTTTCTGTATATGGTCCTTGTAGCTATACCTAAGAGTTTTGCCGCTAAATTCTTGTCGCCTTTTGTGAGTTTTAAAGTTTCAGATATAATAATTTTTTCTATCTCATCAAGAGGCATTCCTATAGGTATGTTGATTTCTTTCTTAGGTATTCCATCAACTCTTATGTCAGTAAAATCTGATGGTTTGAGTTCATCACCCTTACATAAGACAATTGCCTTTTCGATTTGGTTTTGGAGTTCTCTAATATTTCCCGGCCATTGATATGATTGTAATAATGTTAATGTCTCTGGTGACATAGATTTTATTTCCTTTTTGTATTTAGCAGAAAATATGTTAACAAAATGCATTGCTAATAGAGGTATATCCTCCATCCTTTCTCTAAGCGGGGGGATTCTTATGTTTATTACATTTAATCTGTAGAACAGGTCTTCTCTAAATCGACCATCTTTTACTAGTTGTTGTAGATCTTTGTTTGTTGCAGCAATAAATCTTATATCTACTCTTTTGGAGTGACCTCCTATGATATCTATTACTTTATCTTCAATCACTCTTAGCAATTTTGCTTGAAGTGATAATGGCATCTCAGAGATCTCATCTAGTAAGATTGTGCCACCATCAGCTAATTCGAATCTACCTTTTTTATCTCTATCTGCCCCTGTAAATGCACCCTTGGTATGACCGAAAAGTTCACTTTCGAGCAGGTTTTCTGGAATGGCAGCACAGTTAATGGGTATATAGCTTTTATTGCTTCTCGGACTTTGATTATGAATATATCTTGCTATTACATCTTTTCCAGTCCCGGATTCTCCTGTCAATAAAACTGTTGCCTCACTTTGAGCAACATTTTTGACCTTCTCCATCATTTCTCTAAATGGCAACGAGTTACCAATTAGGTCTGAGCTCTCAAGGGATTTTATCTTCTCCTTCAACTTTTTGTTTTCATTTATCAGTTGTTGTCTTTCAAGCGCCAACCTCACGGTCTTTAGTAATTGATTTTTGTTTACAGGTTTAGTGATAAAATCATAGGCGCCCTTTTTTATTGCTTCTATTGCTGTTTCTATGGTGCCATAAGCTGTAATCATTATGAATTGGCAGTTAGCTTTTAAGTCACTTATGGCCTGTAAGAGTTCCATTCCTGATATACCAGGTATCATAAGATCAGAGACAACTAAGTCTATTTCAGAGTTGTTGATAATCTTAATCGCCTCTGTTCCGGTCTTAGCTATAGATACCTTGTATCCTTCCCTTTTAAATAGCTCTTCTAATGTGGATAAGAGGTTGGGATCGTCTTCAACTATGAGGATATGTTCTCCCATTGACCTTCCTGTGTTTTTTCTCTGTTGAGGGTTGCTTCAACATCTTTCAGGTGAAAGAAATCTCCGGAATTTTTAGTTGCGATCTCGAGTATGGCCTTTCTATCAAATGCCTCCAAGATAACCTCTTCCATGGTCGTTGTTGTAATGAATTTGATTGCCTTTTTTATTTCTTCAGGAATCTCTTCGATATCTTTTTTGTTTTTCAGAGGTATTATTATTCTAAAGATGTTGTTTCTATAAGCAGCAAGCGCTTTTTCCTTTAATCCCCCTATTGGTAGTATTCTTCCACTCAGTGTAATCTCGCCAGTTAATGCAGTATCATTTCTTAGAGGGACGCCCAGGATATTTGATAATAATGCACAGGCTATTGTGATCCCAGCCGATGGACCGTCTTTGGGTGTTGCTCCCTCCGGTATGTGAATGTGATAATCTCTGTTATTTATCTCTGTTATGCTTATCCCGAAGTGTTCAGATATTGCTTTTACATAGCTAAAGGCAGCCTGGGCTGATTCTTTCATTACATCGCCAAGTTTTCCTGTTATTGCTATATTACCTTTTCCGGGGTAAGAGATTACTTCTATGAAGAGAACCTCGCCACCACTACTTGTCCAGGCAAGTCCTGTTGCTACCCCTATTGGCAATATTGGTGGTTTATCTTCTTTAGTAAATTTTGGAATACCTAGATAGTTCTTTAGGTTGTCTATAGTTATTTCGAATCGCTCTTTTTTAGAATTATCTACTCCATTTTCCACAATCTGACGTGCAAGCTTGTGCATGATATTACCGATCTCCCTCTCTAAATTCCTTACCCCGGCCTCCCTTGTATAAAGGTGGATAATGTCGTATATTGTTTCATCTGAGATGATTATGTTGAAGTCTTCAAGTCCATTAAACTTCTTTTGCCTAGGAATTAGAAATTGCTTTGCAATATGGAGTTTTTCGTAATCAGTATAACCTGGTATCCTTACTACCTCCATCCTGTCAAGGAGTGGTAATGGTATTGTCTCTATGTTGTTAGCTGTGGTTATAAACAAGATTTTGGAGAGGTCATATCCGAAGTCAAGGTAATGATCATGGAAGGAGTTGTTTTGTTCCGGATCCAATACTTCAAGGAGGGCAGCAGCAGGATCTCCTTTGTAGTCTTGTGCCAATTTGTCTATCTCATCGATCATGAATACAGGATTTATTGTCTTTGCCTTTTTCATGGCGGCAATGATTTTACCCGGTAGTGCACCTATGTACGTCCTCCTATGTCCTCTAATTTCCGCTTCATCTCTGACACCACCAAGCGATATTCTTACAAAATTTCTCCCAGTCGCCCTTGCTATAGATTTACCTAAAGAGGTCTTTCCAACTCCTGGTGGTCCAATAAGACAAAGTATAGGCATTTTGGGATTTTCACTCAATTGCCTGACAGCAAGATAGTCGAGAATTTTCTCTTTTACAATGTCTAAGCCATAGTGATCTTCGTCGAGGATTCTTTTGGCCTCCTTTATGTCCTTTTTTTCTTCGGACATTTCGGTAAATGGTAGTGATATGATTAAGTCCAAGTAGTTTCTCACTACAGTTGCTTCTGCCGAAGAAGGAGGCATCATCTTAAGCTTTGCAAGTTCCTTTTCTGCCCGTTCTCTTGCTTCTGGGGTAAAGGATTTATTTTTTATAATCTGTTCAAGTTCTTGCAGATCAGCCTTATAGTCATCTTGAATGCCAAGTTCTTTGTTTATAACGTCTATCTGCTCTCTTAAGTAGTATTCCCTTTGATTTTTTTCTATCTGTTTTTTTACCTGTTGTTTAATCTTTTTTTCTATGTTTATAATATCAATCTCTGCCTCAATTATCTCATATAGTTTTTCCAATCGCTTTTCTAGTGTTATTTCTTCTATAAGAAATTGCTTATCTTTTAGGCTTTTTATATTCATTGAATGTGCTACAAGATATAAGGCTCGTTCTGGCTCTGATTCAAATAAACTATATGGAGGTATGTCAGATTTTGGCTTTTCTAATAGGGTAACATATTCAGCATAGGCCTTGCGAATTAAGTCCACTAAGGCTATCTCATTTTCAGACGTTAGATTGTATGTTATAGGAATCTCTTCAATATCAGCAGACCAGTATGAATCTTGATATATAGAGTTTATCTTACACCTTTTTAAAACCTCAACTACGATTTTGTTATTTTGTTCTGGTGTCTTCGTAATATTTATTATATTTCCAATGACTCCTACTGTGTGTATGGTATCTATTGTAGGTTCGTATTCATCTGGGTTTTTTTGTAGGGTTAGGATAATTTTGTTTTTATCTACAATACTTGATCTGCTGACTTCTAATGATTCAATGGATAATCTTCTCCCGACTAAAATTGAGACAGTGGTGTATGGGAATATGACCAAATCTCGCAGAGGTATGAAGGGGACATTGTATGGATTTTTTATTACTTTTTCAGCCACTTTTTACATCTCTCCTGCTTAAAATTTCAATTGGATAACCCCCACTTTTAATTATTTCTTCATCTATGGTGATTGAATTTATGCCTTTTAACGAAGGTAGACAAAACATGGTTTCCAAAAGAGCCTTTTCTATTATTGATCTGAGTCCGCGGGCCCCTGTCCTTTTGCTAATAGCTATTCTCGCAATCTCTTTAAGGGCTTTCTCAGTAAATCTTAAGGTTATCTTTTCAGCTTCGAAGAGCTTGATGTATTGTTTAATTATTGCATCTTTGGGTTTAGTCAAAACATTTATTAGGTCGTTCTCATCCAGGTCATCGACTGTCGCGATTATGGGTAATCTACCTATAAGCTCTGGTATCATTCCAAATTTGATTAGGTCATCTGTAGTAATATTTCTAAGTATCTCGCCTAATCTGGTATTTTTTTTGGATATAATCTTTGCACCAAAGCCTGCAGCACTACTTGTAAGTCTTCGGGATATTATATTTTCGATGCCAGCAAATGCTCCTCCACAGATGAATAGGATGTTTGTAGTATCAACTTGGATGTAATCATGTTGTGGGTGTTTACGACCACCTTTAGGTGGTACATTTGTTATTGTTCCTTCAAGCATTCTGAGTAAAGCCTGCTGAACGCCTTCTCCCGATACATCACGTGTTATGGATGGTGAGTCAGCCTTTTTGGCAATCTTGTCAATCTCATCTATATATACAATTCCCTTCTGTGCCTTTGCTACATCATCATTGGCTTTAATTAGAAGTGCGTGAATAATATTTTCAACATCATCTCCGACATAACCTGCCTCTGTAAGTGTTGTGGCATCAGCAATGGCGAAAGGGACCTTTAGTATTTTGGCTAGTGTCTCAGCTAGGAGTGTTTTACCACAGCCAGTTGGTCCAACAAGAAGTATATTACTTTTTTGAAATTCAACATCTGAGTCCTTATCGTATTCGGACTGAGTGATTCTTCTATAATGATTATGTACCGCAACAGATAAGATCTTTTTTGCTCGTTCCTGCCCTATTACATATTCATCAAGGATGGATTTTATCTCTGCCGGTGTTGGAATATCCATTATCCCATCATCGATAGAGGCATATGGATCGTAGTCATCAATTATTGATTCGCATTGCATTACGCAATCGCTACAAATACTTACACCGGGTCCAGCGATAAGCTTCTTTACCTCTCTATCACTTCTGCCACAAAACGAACAATACTCAATTCTGTTATTTCTTTTATCTGCCACCATAATACCTCATTCTATTTGGGAGACTTTCTTGTTGTATAAATATTGTCAATTATCCTATATGCCAACGCCTCCTCAGCATCCATAAAATAATCACGTTCTGTGTCTTTTTCAACTTTTGAAATATCCATCCCGGTATGTTTGGCTATTATTTTGTTGATTGTATGTTTGATCTTTACAATTTCTCGTGCGTGTATCTCAATATCTGTTGCCTGTCCTTGAATACCTCCCATCGGTTGATGGATTAGTATCCTGCTATGTGGTAGAGATAATCGCTTGCCTTTAGTGCCGGCACAGAGTAGTACTGCTGCCATACTTGCTGCCTGCCCAATACATATTGTGCTAATATCAGGCTTTACGTACTGCATTGTGTCATATATAGCAAGTCCTGCAGTAACTGACCCTCCGGGGCTGTTGATATATAGATATATGTCTTTGTCGGGATCCTCTGATTCCAAAAATAGTATTTGGGCTATAACAACATTAGCCATATCATCATCAATATGTCCACCCAAAAAGATTACTCTATCTTTAAGTAATCTGGAGAATATGTCAAAGGATCTTTCTCCTTTACTCGTCTGTTCAATAACAAAAGGTATCAATGAATTCATTTATCCTCCATCTATTCAACAGTAATGTTTGCTTCGTTTATTAAAAATTCCTTTATCTTGTTGAATCGAAGATCTGATTTTAAATCTTCTATGAGGTTATTTTTTTCGTAATAGGCCTTTACTTTTATAACGTTTTCGCCGGATTCATCAGCGATCCTTTTGAAGTGTGCCTCCAAATCATCATCGTTTATATCAATACCTTCAAGCTTCCCTATTGACTCCATGATTAGGAGTTTTTGAATTTCATAAGTTATGTTATCTCTAATTGAATTTGCAATTGCTTCATATTCTTCCCTTGAAAATTTACGATTTGAGGAGTTTTCCAAATCATGTATATGTTTGTCGATTGCCCTTGAAATCATGGAAGGGGGCACCGGAAATGGATTTCTGGCAATAATTTCTTTTATTATGTTTTCGAATCTCTCAACTTTCTCTTCATTCTCCTTTCTTTGTTTTATTCTTTCAGCTACATCCTTTTTAAGGAGATCTAATGACTCCATTTGCAGATATTTCTTTACAAACTCGTCATTTAGCTCCGGTCTCTCCACTTTTTTTATCTCATCTATTCTAATTTTCATTTTTTCTTCTGAGTCTTCATTTGTGTTAACTTCTATTTCTTCATTAAGTTTCTTTCCTATTAAGGCATCTATTATAAATTTCTTCGTCTTTTTCTCATTTAATTCAACATAAATTGGTTTGTTATTCATCTTTTTATCTTTATGAGAGATAATTGTAAATTTGACAAAATCGCCGGGTTGTATAGTGTCGCTTTCTTTAGGAACTAGATTGGAATATCTGTCAACAATGTCGTTTAAAACTGAATCTACCTCTTCATCATTTATAGTTATTTTTTTACCTTTTACTTCGATTCCTCGATAATTTGTTGGAACAATGAGAGGTTTGACCTCGAATTTGAATTCGAATCTAAGATCGTTGTCATTATGAATATAATGAGGTGTTATTGGAGAAACTATTTCAATTTTATTTTCTTCAACATATTCTTGAATAAATTCTTTTTCAATTCTGTGTATGACCTCTTCTTTTATTGCAGAGCCATATAATTTTTCTATAATGGACCTTGGTGCTTTCCCAGGCCTAAAGCCTTTTATGGCAACATTTTTCATTAACTCCTTGTACGTCTTTTCTAGTTCCTCTTTATAATATTCCGGGTCAATTTCAACTATAAGCCTTCTTTCTATTTGGCTAATCTCTTCGAGTTTGATATCTTTTGTTTTTACTTTCATATATTAAGACTCCTCGTAAATTTTAGTGAAGTGCGAGAGGGGGGAGTTGAACCCCCACGGTTTCCCGCCAGATCCTAAGTCTGGTGCGTCTGCCAGTTCCGCCACTCTCGCAATCCCTAATTATATACGCGCCCGGCCCGACTCGAACGGGCGACCTTCGGATTCGAAGTCCAACGCTCTATCCAGTTGAGCTACGGGCGCAACATCAAACATTGATAAATAAATATAAATTTTAACATTGTCAACTTTAATGAATCGTTGAAATTGGTTGATTATTTGGGAATTTTGAGTTAGGCGAATTTTCATTCATAAAATGCACATGGCTTATAGTTAATCTTATTTATAGGTTGTGTGATGTAATAGACTTAGTTATCATTTGTTTAGTCTTAATAGGAGTCAAAATATTTGCTTTTTCTAGTTAAATATTTGGCACCTTGAAAAACTGAATTATAAGTGGAAGAATTTTAACTTGACAATGCATTATTTTATTTACATTATAAATTTATCAGAGGTGAAATGAGATGAACAAATCAGATTTGATTCAGATTTTGAGTGAAACGAATAATATTCCATATAGAAAAGCAGAGTTGCTTGTTGAGTCATTTTTTGACTTTATTATTCAGTCGCTCAAAGTTGGGAAAAGAATAGAAATAAGGGGATTTGGTTCATTTTTTACGAAATCTTATAAATCATATATGGGGCGCAATCCGAATACTGGTGAAAAGATTGTTGTGGCTCCCAAAAAGTTGCCTGTATTTAGGGCAGGCAGAGAACTGAAGAAAAAAATAAATGAAAAATCAACTAGTGAGTAATTTCTTCTCGGCAAAACTGTAATAAGAATTCCCCCCTATTATGATATGATCGAGTAATTTGATCCCTATTAATTTGCAAGATTTATCGAGTTTCTGCGTAAATTCAATATCGTCTAAGCTTGGTTCTGGTTCATTCGAGGGATGATTATGAGCAATTATTAGATTTGTAAAACCTTCTCTTATGGTCTCTTTTATAATGTATATTTGGTCAATTGGACAATAGGAATTATTGCCTATTGTTAGTGTTAATTCTTTTACAGGTTTGAGTTGATTATTTAATATAATGGCTATAAATATCTCTTTTGTCTCATTGATAAACTTTCCTTTTAGATATTCGAATACTTTACTGCTTTGATTCAGTGGTTTGCCCAATAATTTACTGCTACTTAACCTTTTTCCAATTTGTATGGCAGCTTTGATTTCTATGGCTTTGGTGCGACCTATTCCTTTAATGGAGCATATTTCTGCTATGCTGGCCCTGTCAAGTCCATTTAAACCACCAAATCTTTTGAGTAGCTTTCCAGATAATTCTATTACGTTGCCATATTTTTTGCTTCCAGTTCTAAGGATGATTGCCAGTAGTTCAGTATCGCTGAGGTAATCTGCCCCGTATTTTAACAATCTCTCGCGGGGCATGTCCTCATGAAAGTAATAATCACCTAACATAAATTGCTTTCTTTTAGCAATTTTTGTTCCATTTTAGAGTGTGTTTTCTTTATAAAGAGGGTGGGAGAGTTAATGAGGTAGCAGAAATTTAAATTAGGCTAGATTTATATCCAATAAATGGAGGGATTTTTTGAAACGTTTTTTGTATATAGGAATCTTATATTAAGGAGTAAAGGAGGTTAACTATGAGTGAGATTTTAAGGATTGGTCAAAAGTTACCTGATCTTTCGTTTGAGGCTTATGACCCTGATAAGAGGGAATTCGTTTTGAAGGACGTATCTGAATTTCGAAAATCTGGGAAGTGGTTTGTCTTCTTCTTTTATCCGGCAGACTTTACCTTTGTCTGTCCTACGGAATTAAAAGATTTATCAGATAAGTATGAGGAATTTAAAAGATATGGAGTGGAGGTCGTGTCATTTTCTGCTGATACAAAATATGTTCATCTTGCATGGAAGGATGCAGAACCACTATTGGAAGGCGTGAAATTTCTTATGGGAGCCGATCCTAATGGAAAGATTGCTAAGTTATTGGGAGTGTATGATGAAGAGACAGGACTTCCTAAAAGAGGAACTTTTATCTTTAATCCTGAAGGGCAGCTTGTAAGCATTGAAATTTCATATGATAATGTTGGGAGAAATGCCGATGAACTTTTAAGGAAGATTAAAGCTCATATCTATCTCTCTAAACATCCAGATGAGGCATGTCCGGCCAAATGGAGCGAGGGTGATAAGACCTTAAAACCGTCACCAGATATTGTGGGTAGGGTAGGGGATGTTATACGAAAAGGTAAATTTTAATTTGTGTTAACATGTGGGTTTTATATAATTTTCCAATAAAATTTTAGAGGGTTTGGTCTTTGATCCCGGTCTGTGGACTTGCTTCTTCAATTTAAACAAAAGGGATGTTTTATTCTCTCTCTTATAATGGTGTTTTGAGTTGGAATAAATAATAATACTTTGAGACAGTTATATGTTTTTTGTGGTTAGGATTAAAGTTGGGTATTTCGTGGGCGAAGTGTAGATTTTGTATTAGCTAATTTTTATATATTGACATGAATTTATTATTAGTATATTTTGAATTCATCTTCGGAGATGGGGTCCTCCAATAACCGCCATACGGGCTGATGACTCCTGCTTTACATGAGGCAGGAGGTCATTATATGCATACATCAGTAGACAATATAAGGGAAAAAAGGGTTAAGCGAGTCTTAGAAATAGCTCAGCAATTAAAGAGGAGTATGGTCAGATAGTTGAAGGTATTGATGTGTCAATGATTAGTAGGAGTGACTTTTATTTTCACCATTTTATGAGGTATACATCAACATCTCCCATAGGTATAATTATGGAATTTTTTTGCCTAAGAAAGTGAAGTTAAAAAGAATGAAAGGCGAATTGAAAGATTATTTGGAATGGTTGATATATGCTAATTGTTCCAGATATAACGGAGACATAAATCTTAGGGTTCTTGAGAGCAGAAGAAGGATAGAAGCTAATTTTAAAAATATGGTGTTTGGCTTTATAGACCGTATAAATGCGGCAATAGAATATTCAGAAAGAATGATAGGAGAGAGTGAGGAAAAAGTTGATGAGGAGATTAAAACTTTATTAGCATTAAAAGACGAAATTACATATATTAGAAATGAATTATCTTTGGATCCTAAATCCTAAGATGTTTGGTATTGGCTCTTGTGTGTTGGATGTTATGTTTCCGGAAAGGTCAAGATGGAAATCTTTTATGTGAACTGAAAGGCTGGCTGGGGGACCACCTTCAGTGTGGAAAGCCTTGATTATATCCATTGGTATCTTAAGGAGAATCTCATTAAGTTCAAATATGGTTATGGGAGTTGCTGTAAAGAAGATTATTATATTGTTTTTACTGTCAATGCCTATGCCTGCCTCTGGCCATAATTGATTAGTTTTTTTCCACACATTTATTCTTTTACCTTTTATAAGTCTTAAATTCTGGACAACAGTTTTGTACTTGTTCATAAGTTCTTTTTCACTTTCCTTATCTATGTCTGCAATTGTTGTATAAGGAAGATCCTTATCCGTAGGATCCATTAGTAAAAGAGATTTATAGGTGTTGAATGTGGGATTGTTGATGTAATTTTCTTTTCTTAAATAACCAACATGTGTAGAAAAATCTTTGTGATACATTCCTAGATTAGTTGCAATATTTAGGTTAAACCTTTTACACCATTCGGCTGCAGTTAGGGGTTGGATATTGTATTCTTTACTTGTGTATACTTCAGGCTTTACTTTAATTGGGTTAATCCTGAAGATGTGTAACTCACCCTCGTATTTTGAGAAATTTTTTAGGTCGTATTTTTTGTATTCTACTCCATCTATTATGATATCAAGATCTAATTTTGATGTCTCAAGTTTTATTGGTAGAATCAAGAGTGTAAAAAATAATAACATCCTCATTAACCCTTTAAATAACATAAAATTTTTTGTCTATCAAACATTACATTATATTAAGTATGGGTTTTGGGGATGATGGGTGGTAAAAGATTTGATTTCATAGGTATGAACTAGTATATGATTACTTTTGTTTAATACGTATTTTTCTTGTTTTGGTTAGGATTTAATTTTTGGACCATAAAAAATGCCCGGGTTTAGTAAAGGGAAAGGCTGTGGGTTTTATAGCTAAACTCCGGGCAGTAGATAGGCTAGTTTACCAAAACTTATGGGAAGATGCCTCTTTCTTGGTATACCTTTTCGAGGCGCCTTAAGGCAACAATATAAGCAGCTGTTCTCCAATCTGTATTATATTCATTTGCTGTCTCTCGAACTTTTTTGTATGCAGGTATTATCTTTTTTCTTAATTTGCAATCTACTTCTTCGAGTTCCCAGTACTCTGATCGTTTGTTTTGTAACCATTCAAAGTAGCTTACAATAACTCCACCGGCATTGCATAGGATATCTGGTATTACGTCAATTCCTCTTTTTGCTAGTATTAAATCTCCTTCCGGTGTGGTTGGTCCATTGGCTCCCTCAGCAACCATTTTAACATTGAGTAATGGAGCTGTCTCATCTGTAATTTGATTTTCTAATGCAGCAGGTATAAAGATATCAGCTTTTGTTGAGATAAATGTTTCAAAATCAATTACTTTGGAATTTGGGTAGCCCTTGACGCCACCATTCTTTTGCACAAATATTGCTAAGTCATCTGGATCTATACCATGCTCATTAAATATGGCTCCTGTAACATCTTGAACAGCTATTAGTCTTGAGCCTTTAAGCTTTAGTAATTTTGAGGCCCAGCTTCCTACATTACCAAATCCTTGAACAATATATGTAGCCTTTGATAAATCGAAATTTTTATCCTTTGCCCATTCTTCTATACAGTAAACAACCCCCTGTCCGGTTGCCTTTTCTCTCCCTTGTGAACCACCCGATTCGATGGGTTTGCCTGTGACAACATGTATACATCTTTGCCTTTCATTAGCTGGTACCATTGAGAGATATGTATCTAGAATCCATGCCATTATTTGTGCATTTGTATTTACATCGGGTGCTGGAATGTCGTATTCAGGTCCTATATTATTTCCGAGGGCGAATGCAAATCTTCTTGATATTCTTTCGAGTTCTGAGATAGAATATTTTGAAGGATCAATTTGAATTCCGCCTTTTGCTCCCCCAAAAGGTATGTCAACTATGGCAGATTTCCAAGTCATCCATGTAGCAAGTGCTCTTATTTCATCAATATCTACGTCTGGATGAAATCTTAAACCACCTTTGTAAGGACCTAAAACGTTATTGTGTTGAACCCTATAACCAGTAAACATCTCAATTTTTCCGTTATCCATTTTTACGGGAAAGTGTACTACGATCTCATTTTGTGTGTGAGACAAAATTTTTCTGATGTTCGAATCAAGATTCATTAAGTCTGCTGCTTTATCAAACTGCAACCTGACAGAATCATATACTGATCTTTTTTTGGTTCGTGAGCTAATCTCCTTTTCGGCCTTGACCATACTTTTACCTCCTTTTCTTATATTAAATATATTCTTCACAATGCCAGATCGGCATTCCATTTTTGTTTATGTTGCAACTTGATTTATATTCACAGTTTCTACAAAGTCCTTCATATTCCTCGTCTGCGTAGTCATTAGAAGCAGATTTTGTAGAGAAACCATCGATTCCCTTGCAGCCAGATGAAAATTCTTCACAGAAATGGATTGCCTCAGAAGTGTACTTTATATAGGAGCAATCCTCCTGTCTTATGCACGTAGAGCATAAACCCTTCTTTTTATTCATGATAACACCTCCTATGAAGTTTTCTCAAATCCCAGATAGGGATGGTAAATGTTCTGCAATTGTTATTCCATTTTTGAAAACATTGGTGGTATGCTATTTAAATTTTAACTGGTTGAAATAAATACAATTTTTTTCTGGGTGTTTTTTCTACTTGTTCTTAATGGGTGGGGAATTATTCATCACTGAGGAATTATTCCCCATTTTTTTCTATTATCTTGTACTTTTTAATCTTATCCCTAAGGGTTTTTCTATCTACCTTTAGTATTTCAGCTGCCCTAGTTTTGTTGTAGTTTGTATATTTTAACACGTTGGATATGTGTTCTCTTTCGACATCTTCTAGGCTCATATTTGTTTTATAACCCGGTGAGATAGAGAACCTCATTATCTCTGGAAGATCTGGAATATCCACAAAGTTATTATCTGACATTACAACTATTCGTTGGATCAAATTTTGGAGTTCCCTTACATTTCCTGGCCAAGAATAATTAACGAAAATTTTAAGTACATCATCAGAAATTGTTAGTTCAGGTTTATTGTATTCTTTTTTATACAAGTCCAAAAAATAGTTGGTCAACATTATTATATCATTACCCCTTTCTCTCAATGGTGGTATATCTATTGGAATTACATTTAGTCTAAAATAAAGGTCCTCCCGAAATTTTCCCTGTCTCACAAGTGACATTATATCTCTGTTGGTGGCTGCTATAATTCTTGTATCTATTTTAATACTTTTGTTCGATCCTACCATATATATTTCTTTTTCTTGTAATACTCTTAATAGCTTTACCTGAGTTGAGGGTGAAGTCTCTGTAATCTCATCAAGAAAGATTGTACCTTTGTCTGCCGTTTGGAAAAAACCTGCTCTAGTTTCGGTCGCACCAGTAAATGCCCCTTTTAGATGACCAAAGAGCTGACTTTCTAAGAGGCTTTCTGGAATGCCGCCGCAATTGACTGCAACAAATGGAGAGGTTGCCCTCAGGCTATTATAGTGAATGGCCCTTGCCACAAGTTCCTTACCTGTTCCACTTTCCCCATAAATAAGTACTGTAGCATTTGTCTGAGCAGCCTTTTTAATTGAGGTTATTACTTTCTTTATACCCATTGATTCCCCTATTATACCGAACTCATTGATAACCGATTTGTTTTTATATATTGAGTATTTTAGTTTAATTTTTTCAATAGATTTATTTATAGCATCTAGCAATTCTTCGTCAGTAAATGGTTTGGGTAGGAATTCTTCAGCCCCGCTTTTTATTGACAGAACAGCTGTGTCAATTGATGGATAACCAGTTATTACTATTGATTGAATATCCTTAAAATTCTCTGAAATAAATCTGAGTAGGTCGAGGCCGGTTATACCCGGCATTTTTAAGTCCGTTATTACTAGATCAATTGGCTCCGATCTTAGGATCTTGATTCCGTCTTCGCCATTTGTTGTAAGTAATATCTTGTATCCTTTGGGTTTAAGTATTCTTTCAATCATCTCTAGGGTCTCAGGGGAATCATCAATTACAAGGATTTTAATATTCTCAGTCATGGGTCGAATCCATTATTTTTAATTTTTTATTGGTATTTTTATATAAAATGTTGAGCCTTTGCCTTCTTCCGTTTCGAAATCGATCTTTCCTCCATGAGATTCTATTATGCCAAGAGCAACTGAGAGACCTAGACCAGTGCCTTTGCCTACCTCTTTCGTTGTGAAAAAAGGAATGAATATCTGCTTTTTGACTTCTTCTGTCATACCTATGCCTGTATCACTTATGCTGACCATTATATAATTATCTATCAATTGAGTTTTTAATGTGAGAGTGCCACCGTTTGGCATTGCCTGAATAGCATTTACTATTATGTTCATTAGAACCTGAGTTATTTGGGATTGATCTGCTTCGATGTGTGGGAGATCTTGTTGTAATTCTAATTTAACACTAATATTTTCTTTTTTGAGTCTAATGTCAAAAAACTGAGATATATCTTGTAGTAGAGTGTTGATATTAAGATTGATTTTTTTTGTAGGCATCTGACGGGCAAAGGTAAGTAATTTTCTGATAATCTCTCTTCCATAAATTGCGGCATTAATAATTTTATCTATGTCTTTTTCTATTTGTTCTGGAAGAATTGGATTTTTTTTGATGAGTTGTGCAAATCCAAGGATTATTGTTAATGGTTCGTTTAGTTCGTGTGCAATGCCAGCGGAAAGTTGCCCGATTGTAGCGAGCTTATCTGCATGTCTGAGTTGTGTGGAAATTCTCTGCTTTTCTTCCTCCAATTGTTGTTGTTCTGCAAATTTTGCTATCTCTAAGGATATATTCTCAATAAGGGATATCTCCTCTTTTAAGAATACTATATCTGTGGTAATTGGGTTTTTGTCAAAAAAGTAACAGATTTCAATGAAACCTCTTTCTTCACCCCAGATATTTATAGGTCTTTTTACATTTATTTTTGATTCCTTATATCCTTTACTTTTGTATTCTTTAGAATTCAAAACAATCCTAGCTGATGAATATTGGGGTAATAAAAAAGCAGATGGGAGTATATCAGCAATATTTTGTAGTATTTCATCAAAGGAATATTGTTTGTTTTGCAGTATTTTATTTACATTGTAAAGACAGGTTAATTCCTTTATTCTCTCTCTTAGGTTAAATTGGGCTCTTCTATCTGATATAGAAATACCAATTGTTTGGCTAACCGTTTCATAAAACTCTGTCTCTCCACGAGTAAAAAAGTGCTTTTTAAGCGATTTTAAGACTATTAGACCATTGTCAAAGTTGTTTGTTTGAAATGGTAAAATTATCATTGAATTAAATCTCCCAGCCAAATTAAAACTTTTTTGCGTATAGGTATTATCTATGTCGATTAAGGACAATGAGATTTCTATATTAGTGTCAGGTATCCACATACTGCCATTTTTTGTAAAAAACTTTTGTGTCTTTTTTATTTGTTCTGAGAGAATAAGTGAATAAAGTTCTTCTTCTTGTGTCATGTTTTTGAATGCTGGAATTATATAGTTATTCTGCTTGACCGCATTTATTACCTCAAAAATAAATGTATAATTTTTGTTCTTTAATAATACCCCTCTGTAATACTTATCATCTTCCTTTGACAAAAATTCTGTGGCGTCACATCTGGAAAAATCTATGAACATTTTTAATATTAATTTTATAAATTCCGTCCTGGATACTCCCATGTTTGCATATCTCAATATTTGTTTAGAGAGTGAGCAGAAATCCCATGCGCTCTTGTTTGATCCTTCCGGTGTAAGTTTATAGCGAATCTTCATAATACACTTTTTTAGAAACTAACTTGGTAAAAGTAAAGAAAAAATACTTTACATTGAAAAGGTGACAAAAAATCATAAACGCTTAACAATGGGATAATAATTTGGAAACATTTATATATACGAAGGTTAAAGGGATTGGGTTTTGGGAGTGAAATTGTTTAATTTTATTCCGCTTTTATAAGGATACCTGGAGTGGTATCCCTTTTTTATTTTAAAATATTTTCGAGATCATTAAGAGTAAATGGTTTTGTAAGTACTCCTTCAAATCCATAAGAATCGAAGTGGATTAGGTATGAATCTTTTGGAGAGCCAGAGCAAACAATGACTTTAGTATCCTTCTTTAATTCCTTGATCTTTTTAAGCATCCATAGTGCATCTGAATTACTACCAAGATGAACATCTAAAATGACAGCATCTATGGTATTGTTTTTTATACAATATAATGCCGTTTCTGAATTATGCGCAGTAAATGGTCTATGTCCTAGGTAGGTTAGCATATCAACTGTTAATTCTCTGATATTTTTATCATCGTCTACAATTAACACATTTTTTGCTACTCTTTCCTTTTTTTCTTTTTTGTCCTGTTGATGAGGGATTGATTTCTTATCTTTATTGACAGGTAGATATATTTTGAATGTTGTTCCTTTGCCGTACTCTGAGAAGAATTCGATTTCACCACCCGCTGCTTTTATTATTGATTTAACGGTGTATAATCCTAGACCAGTGCCATTGGGTTTTGTAGTAAAAAATGGGTCAAAGATTCTCTCGCGGATCTCATTGGGTATTCCGGGACCTGTATCTGATACCGACAAAACAATAAAATTCCTCTCATTTATTTGATGATGAGCAAGTGACACTTTAATTGTTCCGCCATTTGGCATTGCCTGTATGGCGTTTATTACGAGATTGTTCAGTATTTGTGTGATCTTTGGATTATCGATTGGGAGATTTTGAATGTCCTCGATATCTTCTGGAAATTCTGTTTTTAGGGTATACTTTGAGTCTTTTACTAGTAAGTTTAGGTTTTCTTTAATAATGTCAATTAGTGTGCCGTCTTCGAATTCTGATATTCTCCCACTGCTAATATGGAATAAACCTTTGGACAATCTTTTAGCTACATCTATTGTTTTGTAGATCTCATTAAGATATTCTGTTATATCATTATGCTGCAGATCAATTTTTTTCATTTTATCGATTTTGGTAGATATATTCATTAATATATTGTTCAGATCGTGAAGGACGCCTATGGCCATTATTCCAATAGTTTCTATTCTTGTAGTTTTCAGCTCAAGCTCTTTTTGATATGTTTTGATTAGTTCTTCATTTCTAATTCTCTCGGTAATATCTCTACCTATTCCTAAGAGTGCTATCTCCCCATTATCGAGGATAAATTTTGTTGCAGAAAATTCACCATAAAGGACATTGTTTTTTGAATCAATAACTCTTAATATCTTTCTCAGTGGATTAAAACCGCTAATTACCATTTTTAGCATTTTGAATGCTTCTTTTACATCCTCTGGGTGTAATAATTCTACCATTGATTTATTTATGAAATCTTCTACCTTATATCCTGTAATTCTTTCGAATGATGGATTTATGGAGAGAAGATGACCATCTTTGTTAAGTATATATATACAATCGTCTGAATATTCAAATATTGCTCTGTGAAGTTCTTCCGACTTTTTTAACTTTATATCAGTATCCCATTTTTGTAGTATTAGTGACAATATATTTATTAATACCTCTAAAAACTCCTTGTTTTCTATATCCTTGTTCTTTTCACATATAATTGTTGCAGCCCCATAAAGAGTATTACCAGAACTAAAGCCTATGGAATAAGCCTCCCCTAAAGCATATTTATTTGCAAATTCGTCTATTTTGCTTTTATCTATCTTTTTGAGTATAGCTTCATAAAGACCACCGTCTAATTTTATTAGGTGAGATTGAAATAACTTTTCAATTATAAAATCTTTGTCTGCTTCCGGTATCTTAGCCTCTGGAGAGCCAATATAAGAACGTATTAATCTTTCGAATTCGTGTTTTATTTCTTTATCACATTTGATTGATTTCAATATAAATTTAGAGCTCGAGCTATCATAAGTAGTTATCATTAAGATCTTAATATTTCCTGTTTGATAAATTTTTTCAGCGATAAAATCGTAGATATCTATTTGAGAATTTTTCTTAAAGTAGTCGAGGAGGGTTTCAAGTACATAATTTTGATTTTTTATATATTCACTTTGGATTGAGACAATTTTACTTTCTAATAGGATTTTCTCATTTAATATAGTTATCTCTTCCTCTCTTCTAAGAAAATTGTATTTTTTGATAGCGATCATGATGCCTGCTACCCAAATCAATATAAATATCTCAGCAAAAGTAGGGATCAATAATTTTGTCCCAAAAGCAATTTGCATTGTGTTTGCAAAAAAGATAGGTATTAGTGATAGAATTGATGCAATAAATATTGTTGCTGCTTGTTTCTTTTCATGCTGGATCTTAGTATTTTTACCCCAAGTAAATGTGGCTAAAAGTGAGAGTAAAGAATAAGTGATGAAATAAATTAGGAAGGAGATTGTTATAGGTGATTTGTTATCTACATAGTCTGCCCACCCATAGGGTGTAAGAATTATATCTTTTAAATAGAAGTTTGTGGTGAGAGCAAGTACCTGAAGAATTACAGCTGGTATATAAATTATAGTGATCTTCATCCAATTATCTATGAATTTTCTAAACTTTCCAATAAGTAACATTAGATGTAGCATTATAGATGGAGAGAATATCCAACCGATTGAGGATATTCTCCAAAATGTCATTGCAGACTCTTTGTCTGAGGCGGTAAAGTAAAATGCATCTGCAAATGACCAGATGCTCAAGGATACACTTAGTAGAAAGAATATTTTGTTAATTATTTCGCTCTTGTTAAGATATAAGATGTAAAAACCAAAAAAGAGATAAATAATGGAAGATGTATATGTCAATAACGAGAGTAAATTCATAATCTTATTTAGTTACTTTTGAGTAACATTGCTTGTAATATTTAATTGAGCAAGTAAATAGTATTTTTAGTTCTTTTTGTCAAAAGAAAAATCCTTCCTAAGTGCTAATATGCAGTTTTGCTATGCGAAAGTGTTGGATCCTAAAATGAAAGAGGGCAATTTGATAAATAGATTTGCGTTTATATCATAGTAAATGTGAGATTGTATAGCATCAAAAAATTAGATTTTGTAATGCAAATTCGTGAACTGAATAATTTAAGAAATTGTGCTTCACGTTTAAAATATAGGCGGAATTTTTTTGGATAGGGCTACCGAGGAATCTTATCCAAAAATATAATGTAGGTGTTTTAGTAATTATTATTTTGTTTGAAATTTGTAGTTATTGTAATGTAAAATTAGGTTATTAAGGAGACTAACTATGACAAAAAAGGATAATTTTAAGGTTAAAGAGAATATGATAGTGGAGAATTGTTCTGCTGCTGAAATCAAAAAAGATATTTTGACAAATCTTTTCTGCCATCAGGGGAAATTCCCAGAGGTTGCAACGTTAAATGATTGGTATCTTGCTGTGGCGCAGACTGTTAGGGATAGGATGATGAAAAGATGGATTAGTAGCTCACACGCCTATTTTGAAAAGCATAGTAGGACAGTAGTTTATTTATCTGCTGAATTTCTCATTGGACCTCAGCTAGAGAATAACATGTTGTCTCTTGGTATAACCGAGCAAGTTAGAGAGGCACTCATGCTTCTTAGGTTGGACTATGAATCGATAATAAATGCAGAGGAAGAACCAGGATTGGGGAATGGAGGACTTGGTAGGCTAGCGGCATGTTTTCTAGATTCACTTGCTACAATGAGAATTCCAGCGATAGGTTATGGAATTCGATATGAATTTGGGATTTTCGATCAGGAGATTAGAGACGGATGGCAGGTTGAGATTACAGATAAATGGTTGCATTTGGGGAACCCATGGGAGATTCCAAGACCTGACATTAATTTTTATGTTAAATTTGGAGGTCATACGGAGTGTTATATAGATGACGAGGGGAAATTTAGAGTCAGATGGATTCCTGATAGGATGGTTGTGGGAACACCTTTCGATACTTGTATCCCAGGCTATAGGACAAATAATGCCATCATGCTTAGGTTGTGGAAGGCAGAGGCATGTGAATCGTTTGATTTTGCGAGTTTCAATGTTGGAGATTATTATGGAGCCGTTCATGAGAAGGTGATTTCTGAAAACATAACTAAGGTTCTTTATCCAAATGATGAGCCAGCGGCTGGCAAGCAATTGAGGTTGGAACAACAATATTTCTTTGTTTCTTGTTCATTACAGGATATGATAAGAATTTTTTTACAGAGAGATAAAGATCTAAGGAATTTTTACAAAAAATATGTGATTCAGTTGAATGATACTCATCCAGCAATAGCCATACCAGAGCTTATGAGGATTTTGTTGGATGAGCATAATTTTAGCTGGGAGGATGCGTGGGAAACTACACGGAGGACGTTTGCTTATACTAATCATACACTTATGCCCGAGGCTCTTGAGAAATGGCCTGTGTCATTGTTCGGAAGGCTTCTTCCGAGACATTTGGAGATAATTTATGAACTAAACAGACGGTTTTTGGAGGAGGTTAGGTTGAAGTTTCCCGGGGATGAAGAACTTGTAAGAGAGGTGTCATTATTTGAAGAAGGTAGTAATGAGAAATATATTAGGATGGCAAATTTAGCGTCGCTTGGAAGTTTTTCAATTAATGGAGTTGCCAAGTTACATACCGAACTCCTAAAAAAGACTGTTTTAAATGGTTTTTACAGAATATCTCCTGAAAAGTTCAATAATAAAACAAATGGAGTTACACCTAGACGGTTTATCGCAGTTTGTAATCCTGAGCTTGCTACACTTCTTACTGAGGTTGTGGGAGACAGGTGGCTAGTTGATACAAGTGAACTGAGAATTTTAGAGAAGTATGTGGAAGATCTTACATTTCATGAGAGGATAAAAAAGATAAAAGTAAACAACAAAAGGAGGCTGAGCGAAATAATTAGGCAAAAGACTGGAATAGCAGTAGATCCTGAATCATTATTTGCGATACAGGCAAAGAGGATTCATGAATATAAACGTCAGCATTTGAATGTAATGCATATTATAGCAAGATATCTTGATATAAAATATAATAAGAATTTCAGATATGTCCCAAGAACATTTATCTTTGCGGGGAAGGCAGCACCAGGGTATTTTATGGCAAAACTAATTATTAAGTTGATCAACAGCGTGGCTGAGGTAATAAATCATGATTCGTCAGTAAAAGGGCTTATAAAGATTGTATTTTTGCCAGATTTCAATGTAAAGAATGCTCAGCCAGTGTATCCTGCCGCGGATCTTTCGGAACAGATAAGTACTGCTGGCAAAGAGGCGTCAGGTACAGGGAATATGAAGTTCGCATTTAATGGGGCACTCACAATCGGTACACTTGATGGAGCTAATGTTGAGATTAGGGAGGCAGTTGGGGCAGAGAATTTCTTTTTGTTTGGTTTGACTGCCACAGAGGTTATAGCGCTAAAAAAGGAAGGGTATAACCCAAGAGAGATATTTAATAAGAATATTCGTTTGCGAACAGTGATTGATTTTATAATGTCAAATGATGTAAATGGTAAAAATGGAAATATATTTACGCCATTAGTTAATTCTTTACTAAACAGGGATGAGTATATGTTATTTGCTGATTTCGATTCATACTTTGAAACGGAGGGAATTGTCGATGAAAATTTTAAAGACAGTGCGACATGGTATAAAAAATCCATTTTTAATATCGCAAGGATGGGCAGATTTAGTTCTGATAGAGCTATTCTTGAGTATAATAGTGATATATGGAAGGCACCTATTATAGAAGTTAGATTAGATGATTAACTCCTTATAAGCATGAGTGTATTATCTTTGAGTAGATAGAGAGGGGTATCTGATCTTTAGACCCTTCTGTACATTCACTGATTCTAATATCTTCTTTGTATTTTGAGCATTCTGAAATAAGGTTATCTTTCAGTTGCTGATATAGGTTTGGAGGTAAAATTACTCTAAAAGAGAATGAGTTTTTTTCATAACGATAAAGATAACCATTAAATCTTATGTTTTGAAAAAGAGATTTTAGTATCTCATCTAGCTTTCCAATTCCCTTATATTTAGCATAGATCTCTATTTGGTATTCATGTTTGATTAAATTATTGAGACGCATTTTTATTTCGTCATATTCTGACAAAGTATTTATTAGTGATACACCTTCATTATTTACGGTTCTTACTATCCAATTCATGAAGTCAAAGATATCATCCTGGTTGTATCCAATCTCCAACATAGGGTCATTGTGTTGATCCTCTCTTGTATATAGGGTTGCAAATTCTATTTTTATATTCTTTAATGCAAGAGAGGCAAGAGCTGAGAGCAGATTTTTAATTCTTTTAGATGAAAATGAGAGTATTTTTATATTATGTTTGAGTGGTCGAATCCTTAGGGTGATCTCAAACGGAGAGAAGAGATTTTGTCCAGCGAGCAGAAGCAGCCTTACTATATCAGAACCCGTTGCCATTCTTGGTGCATTTATGGTTTCAAATGTATTCCCATTAGGCAATATCCCTTTGATTCCTCTAATATTCCCTGAGAGATCTTTATCATAGTAATTAAGGGATGGAATATGAAAATTTTTTATCCAATCTGCAAACGTCATCTCAGTAGAGGAAAGAACAGGTGGAAAATAATATCCAATTGAAAACCCATGTGCATTTAGAAATTTTTCTGCCTCAATAATGTTGTATAAAACACCAACGGTTAAAAGTGATGATTCCTTATTTAATAAAATTTTACTTTCATTAATTTTGTTTTCAAGAATTATGTTAGAATTTGCCGTATCAATAAAAGACAGTCTTAGTTTAAATTTTTTTATGATAGATCTAACCTTCTCTATCTCATCGTTTTTGGTCACACTTATATGTATTTTTTGTGAAGTGGCCGAGTAATGAGATTGGATACCTACATCTAAGAGTCTTTTAAATACTTCGTTTAATACCCTATCCATTATTACTCCGAGAAGAACTTTCCCTTATTCATGATATTATTGGGGTCAAATGCCCTTTTCAAGATCTTGAAGAGTTCAGTGCCTTCTCCCAGTTGTTTTCTTAGATGTTCGAGCTTTGAAACCCCTATACCATGGTGGTGGCTAATTGTTGCTTTTAAGCCTAAAACAACATCAAGGATATTTTTCCATATTCTCTCGTATCTTTTAATGGCATCGTTATAATTATTGGCCTTTGCTGCAAAGGTAAAATATATGGAACATCCGTCTTGATATGCATGACTGAAATGTGCCATTAAAAATGCCTTATCTTGTATAACCCTTTTAACTTCGTGGTATAGCTCAGCTACCTTATCCCACGTTGTTGCTACTTCCATAGTATCTACGAAACCACCAGCATAAAAGATTTTTGATTGCTTGTAGGATATAGAATATCTATTTCTCTCCCACTTTTTTGCAGGCTCCTCTCCCATATTTTTACCACTGTATTTTTCAGCTATTTTATGTGATTTGACTTGACAGTATTTTACAAACTCACTCTCATTTCCAGTGTGTAAAACTATCAATAAACATCCTTGTGTAATTAATTGCGACAAAGAATTTAGTAATTGAGGAAATGATAATATTCTTTTCAAGAATATGTCAGAGAAGTCGCCGTTTAAATTTTCAACATACTTTTTAAATAGGCCTTCTTTTTTTTCTTTTGTGTGCCCGAGCGCAATATAAGAATCTAATTCGTCATATAGCCTTATAACACTTCCTCCCACATCGTTTTGCATCATCTCTCTGATAGCACTTAATCCTTGCTCTATATTCTTGAAAATGAAGGAGGAATATGTCTTGAATTTCGGGAGATAGTTGATACTCAAGCCTGCAGAACATATTATTCCAAGAGTGCCTTCGCTTCCAATAAACAGCTGATTTAGATCTCCACTTATCTCTGATGATACAATCTCTGATGTGTCTATGATCTCTCCATGACCTGTAATAACTCTGAGCGATACTACCATATCTTCTATCTTGCCGTATCTTGATGATTCCTGGCCTGCCGATCTCGAGGCTAGCCATCCTCCCACAGTTGAGCAGTATATGGAAGAGGGGAAGTGCCCTATTGTAAAACCCTTGTTGTTTAATTGTATTTCTAGTGGATATCCTATTGCCCCTGCCTCTACATTTAAGATTAGGCTTTGGTAGTCGACGTTAAGTATTTTATTCATCCTCTTAGTGTCAACAATGATGTTATGCCCTTGAGATAGAGGAAGTGTTGCCCCGCATACACCACTACCAGCGCCAAACGGTATAATATTTAGTTTGTGTTCATTGGCAATTTTTATTATATTCACGATCTCTTCTTCGTTTTTGGGCCATAAAATTAAATCTGGCTTGTTCTTAAACACACCAAACTTTGATGCTATTATTTCTCTGGGCCACAGATCTCTGTTATAATACATTGTATCTTTTGTATTGTCAGAGACCCATCTCTCTCCCAATAGAGATATAAAATATTTTTTTATTTTGTAAAAGTCTCTTTCCATTTCTATTGCAATAACTGAGTCTTAAATGATGAGAGTAAGCCCTTCCAAATAAAAAACATTGCGGTTATTGCGGCAAGAAGGATTAAAATGAGTTTAATTAGGGTCTTTTTACTCTCTTGTTGACTCTTTGTTTTTATCTTAGTGTTGTATAGCCTTTGAACAGATCTGTCTGAAAGCTTTTCGAGCATCTGTTTGCATATCTCTGGGTAGTTAGCCATATTTTCTTTGTAGAAGTTTATCAAATCAATTTCTATATCATTTTCTAAACAATAATCAATAATAACATTATGTAGATTTTCATTTGAAAAATCATTTTTTAGTGTCTCCTTGAGGAGATTAAATTTTTCTGATTTGTCAGAATTCATTTCTTTATCTCCAGTATAGGTGAGGGCATAAATGTAAGGATGAAAATCATGATACATATATATGCTACAATTTTATGCTTTGTGTCAAGATTAATATCTGCATCTGGTCTTAATGGCGGATGTCTTAGACCAATAATAAAATAACTTATAAATCCCCATAATAGCCAGCCCTGCCATAGAAAAATTCCTAAGAAGATAAGTATAAAAAATATTAACCTCGATATCCATATTGAGAAATTTCCAAAGAGGGCATACGCTATATGTCCTCCATCTAATTGTCCTATTGGGAGGAGGTTTAGTGAGGTAACGAGCATTCCAAGCCATCCAGCAAATCCCACGGAATTAAGTAGCATATCATAGCCATGTGGTATTGGTCCAATTAGGAGATATTGAAGGATTTTTACTATCAGTGGATCTTGAAATCTTATCCCACCGTCGGGTAGATCAGATATCCTGATTAGGTTAGATGTTTGGATCCCATATATTGTGGCAATAGTGGCTACAATAAATCCTGAGATGGGACCAGCTGCACCGATATCTATTAGTGACTTTCTACTGTTGAGAGGTGATTTCATTTTTATTATTGCTCCGAATGTTCCTACGCCGAAGGGAGCTGGTATGAAATAAGGTAGGGATGCCTCTACTCTATGTTTTTTGGCAGTAAAAAAATGTCCCATCTCGTGAGTAAGAAGTATGCATATAAGTGTGATAGAGAATGGAAGCCCCTTCATAGAAGATTTAATCGGATCTATTATGAAATCTATCAAAGTAATTCCCTCAAGCCCCGCACCGGCTAATGTGGTTGTTATGAGGGTTATAATAAATAAAATTATGTTAATATAAGGAAACTTCTTTTTGGGAGTTGTGTATTGATTAAATATCCTTCCATCTCTTGTTATTATATCAGGGATGTAGATCTTATCTCTGTCCTCCATAGTATCTGTATTTCTCCAACTGCTTATATATTTCTGGTAACGAGTATAGAGATCCTGTTATTAATATTAAAAAATCCTTATACTCTTCAAAGATTTTTTTAATAGCTGTATCTATGTTCATTAATTCAAAATATCTTAGATTTGCCTGTTTTGCAAGTATATAGAATTCATGGTTTTTTAAGGTGAGAGGATGATCATTTTCTACAAAAATAAATCTCTCTGTGATGTCTTTGAGTATATTTATTTTCCCAATCGGGTCTTTGTTTCTCAATGTGGAAAAGATTGTCAGAATTTTTTTCTCTTTTCTGTTAAAAGAACTTACAGACTCTTTCAATTTTTGAATACCATCGGTGTTGTGAGCACCATCAATGATTATTAGAGGGTCTCTGGAATAAACCTCAAATCTCCCTGAAAATTTTATTGTGGAGAGCGAGTCGTATATTATGTTTCTGTCTATTTTGTATCCATATTTTTTAGTCAATTCAAGAAATGCAACTATTGAGAGCGCACAATTATTTACTTGATGTCTCCCATACATTGATAATTTTATATTGCTCAATTTTATATCTTTATATGAAAAATCAAAAATTTCGTAGATGTCATATTCTCGTATATTGCTAATGAAAAAGTCTTCATGTATTACAAGGATCTCTGACTTTTTTTCCTGGCAATATCTCTTTAATAATGAAATTAAGGACTTGTCTTCTATGCCGGTTATTAGTAAATTTCCTTCTTTAACTATTCCTGCCTTTTCGTATAGTATCTTTTCTAATGTATCTCCAAGAAACTCCACATGGTCTTTAGAGATAGAAGTTATTATTTTTATAAATGGGTTAAAACAGTTTGTTGCGTCCAATCTACCTCCCATGCCGACTTCATATATTGCAAAATCTACTTTTGCGTCATTAAAATATTTAAATGCTATTAGAGTTTCAAATTCAAATAGGGTAAGGTTGTATTTATCGGCTAACCATTTTAAATTATTAATATAGAAATTAAGTTTCTCATCAGTTATATTTTGGTTGTTTATGAGGTATCTGTCGTTGATCTCATTGATGTGAGGCGAGGTATATAAGGAGGTTGAAAATCCGGATTTAGCCAGGAGTGTATATAGCATATAAGAAGTAGAACCCTTTCCATTTGTTCCTCCGATCAAGGCACCCTTTTGAAAATTGTGAGGATTATCAATCTCTGCAAGGGCATTATAAATCCTATCGAGACCTAATGTGATACCTTTGTTTTTTAGTTTATCAAGAAAAGGGTGCGATTTCATCAGAATTTAAAGCGGTCATTGGAGTTGAGTGGAATTATATTTGAATTAAAGTGCTCCTTTATTTCTTTCATTAAAGTGTCATGAAATAAAGGTTTTAGATGATAAAGAAAAATAGGAATATTTTTATGTCTTTTTAGTTTTGATAGCTCAGTCTTCAATGTGTTTGGTGTCAGGTGTTTTGAATCTTTAGCAATATCACTTTTGCTGTTTGGAAAAGAGAGTTCAACGAAGATGCATTTTATATTCTTTTCGTTGTTGATATACTCCCATAATTTATCGGTAGGGCCCGTGTCTCCACTTATGGCGAAGGCACTCATCTTTTGACTTATTATAAAGCCCATAGTCTCTATTGTATGGTTTACAGGTATGGGAAATATTTTTAGCTCATCAATTTTAATGTGTTTTTCAGTTGTAAAAGTCATGTATTTAATAGTGGGATTTTTCTTGTTTGGTATTTTTGTAAAATCTGGCCATAGGAGGTCGTTGAATAGGTGGTTTTTTAGTACTGAGATTGTATGTCTTGTGCCCCAGATATTGAGTGGTGTTCGTCTTTTCTTAATGATTAGGTCCGATATCATGGCAATGTCTTTTACATGGTCTATATGTGGATGTGTCAAGATTATGTTGTCGATTTCAAGGATCTCGTCAATTTTAAGAAGTGATACGACAGCTCCAGCATCAATCAATGTCTTGCGATTAATAAGAAGAGATGTAGATCTATATCTTTTGTAATCTCCTCCGGCTGATCCTAATATCTCTATATCCATATTGCTATTCCTCCCCGAATTTCTTCTTCATCTCAATAAATTCGAGATATTCTGACAATAGTGGACGGTTTAATACTTTTAGACCGTCGTTTGTAATTTGAATAAAACCTTTTTTGATAAATTTATCTAATTTTTGAGTAAGTGTTTCATAGGGTTCATCTAACCACTCAGCAATGTCATTTAGTGTTAGTGGTAGTTCATAAGAATTATCTTGAGACTGGTTTATAAGAAAGTGTATAAATCTACTTTCCGGGTCCTTGAGGAGTATGTTCTCGATGTGCAGGTCAGTCTCATCTAACCTCTGCGCGAGCTTTTTTATGAATCTGAAAGAGATTTCCGGATTTTGGAAGAGCATTTTTTCGAATATCTCTGGTTCGAGGACAATTAGGGTGGTCTCCTCAAGTGTCTGGGCAGTGGCAGACCGTGGTTTGTTGTTTATGAATGACATCTCACCAAAAAAATCACCTGCATTTGAAAGTATGGTTAAAGTCTTGCTTTGGTTTCGAATATTTCGGTAGATTTTAACCTTTCCTTGTTGCAAGATAAATATTTCTCGTGAGAGATCTCCTTGTTTGAATATTATGCTATTCTTCGGGAATTTTCTTCCATATTTTTCGAGTAACGAATTATCGTAGTTTGACATAATAAACTCTCCCTTTCTATTTAGTCTTCATAACAAATACCCCATCCCAATCTGGTGGTGGGGGATCAGACTTAAATATTTCAATTCTCTCTAAAAATACTTCAGAGGGATTATCTTGTCCTCTGATTTTTATTACATCCTCAAATTTGATTTTGGCATCTTCAAATTTTTGAGCTCTATAAAGAGCTAATCCTTCTTCAAAAACTTTTATCCATAGTGGTATATCTCCGAGGAGCACTGATTTTTCACCGATCAATTCATATATTCTAACAGGTTCCTTTTTGCCTTTAACTCTTATAAAGTCAAGTTCGCGAACTATGAATTTATTATCCAAATTTTTGACAGTTCCCTCGGATATAATTATATTTGTTCCGTATTCTTTATTAGTCCCTTCAAGCCGTGAGGCGAGATTTACCTGATCTCCAATAACAGTGTATTCAAATTTGACCTTAGAACCCATGTTCCCAACTACCATTTCGCCTGTATTGATTCCAATTCCAATATTGATTTCTGGAAGCCCTCTCTTTAACCAGTCTGATTTGAGTCTGTTTAAGACTTCTATCATTTCAAGTGATGCCTTTGCGCAATTGATTGCGTGGTCTGGTGTATAGAGTGGGGCTCCGAATATGGCCATTATCCCATCGCCCATATATTTATCTAATGTTCCATTATATTTGAATATGATCTCGGTCATTGGGTTGAGATATTCATGTAGTAGATTGACAAGCATCTCAGGTGGGAGTTTCTCAGATATAGTAGTAAATCCTCTAATATCTGAGAAAAAGACTGTCAGTAGCCTCTTCTCACCACCTAATTTTAGTTTATTTATATCTTTCATTATCTCATCTACCACTTGTTTTGTGACATAGTAAGAAAATGCCTTTCTAATCTTTCCCTTCTCCCTTTCCTCAGTGATATATCTAAATGTGGATATTACTATGATTAGAAGTAACATCTCTACGGTGCTAATTGTAAGTTTTGTATAGTAGCCCTTTGTAAAAATAAAGTATATAAAACACATATATAATCCCATTATTAAGAATGAGCTCAAGATTCCATATTGTAGCTTTGTTTTTGACAAAAGTAATGAAAGTACAAGCCCAATAATAAGAATGGATAGGGCCTCAATATGCATATAAAATGGAATTCTTACAAGATAGTCTTTCTGGAGTATGTTTTCTATGACATTAGCGTGAATTTCAACCCCCGGGAATTCAGAGTCAAATGCGATAGGCCTGCGATCATATACTCCAAGGGCACTGACACCAATTATTATTAATTTATCTTTTAATTGTACTTTGTCTGCACGGCCAAAATATATATCAGAGAAACTTATATACCTAAAGGTTCTACTCGGACCGTAATAGTTTACTAAGTACATTGTTTTGTCCTCAGATGGATTCATTGGAATCTCATCCTCTCCAACTTTTATTGATACACATTTACCTTCACTATATAAGATGTCTTCTCCCATTTGAACTATTATTGGCCTGTTAAGAAAGACAGAAACTCCGATAAGTGATAGGGCGGGATAATATTCATCTTTGTATTTTAATATTAAGGGGACACGTCTAAACATGCCATCATTGTCTGGTTCGATTGTAAAGAAACCTATGTATTCTGAAGAGTCTTTTATTGTGTCATTATTTGAGATAGCATAGGTATATTCAGGGATATTACAAATTGAAGGGTCTCCCACTATAGAGGTGCTAAGAGATCTGCTTTTGAAGTATGGCTTATTTTTTTCAGCGATCTCCTCAGGAACCTCTTCCACATTACTCAAATAATAACCTAATACCACATTTTTTGCTTCTCTGATGGCATCAGCAAGATTATGGTCATTATCCTCACATTTAAGTAAATCTGATTCAATCCCAATATTGTTCTTTATATTGCTAATAAGTTCTTCGCAAAATTGGGTAAACGGGTCTGGTTCTGCAAATATTATATCGAAAAGTATGGTCCTAGCATTGTAATCATTATGCAATCTTTTAAGTGCCTCTGCCATAATAGAGCGATTCCACGGCCATCTACCTAGTTCTGCTATGCTCTTTTCATCAACATCAACAATAACAATATTGTCAGATACCTTTTTGGGACCTCTTAAAATAAACATTTGATCTAAGAACCTTTTTTCTAATATATTAATAGTTGATATATTGTCTTCTATGTCAGGTGCAATCCATTTGATAAATGCAAAGGACGTTGATATTAAAATTCCTATTTTGAGAGCAGTAGATCTACCCATATGCTCCCATTTATAATAATAATGAAGTTTTGTCCATATAAAATTGGGTGACATTATGGTTTTGATGGGTATTAAGGCATGGTATGCCGAAGAGCTCAATGAATAAACTTAATTTTTTGGGGTTGAAATTTTGAAGTTTAGTGAATAAATTATGACAGTAGTTGTTATAAATTTATAGGAGGTTATGGATTTATGAAAAAGTTATTATATTTCGCTTTAATAGTAGTAGTCGGGGTAGGAACCTTTTTTGTTGGCTTTGAGTATGGTAACAAATACCTTCAAGCAAATACAGGCAAACTGCAAGATGCGATTTCTCAAAATATGACTAAAACGACAATTGAAACACCGGCTTCGTTTGCCCCTCTTGTAAAAAAGGCTATGCCGGCTGTTGTAAATATAAGTGTGGAAAAGGTTATTAAGTATAATTTTCCAAAGTTTAAAAGTTCTCCATTTCATGATGATCCTTTTGATGACTTTTTTGAAAGGTTTTTTGGATTTAGAAATATTCCTAAAGAAGGTAAACAGACGGGATTGGGATCAGGTTTCATTGTTAGTGAAGATGGCTATATTCTTACTAATCACCATGTTGTTGCCAACGTTGATAAGATTATAGTTAAACTTTATAAAGATGAGAATGAATATGAAGCAAAGATTATAGGGACTGATGAGAGAACTGATGTTGCATTAATTAAGATTAACGCCAATAGATCCCTTCCTGTTTTACCTCTTGGGGATTCTGATGCCATTGAGATAGGGGATTGGGTAATAGCTATTGGTAATCCCTTAGGTCTGAGTCATACAGTTACTAAGGGAATTGTTTCATATAAAGGTAGGAAGGAAGTAAAACCAGGTGGTCCAAATATGCTTGCTGATTTCATTCAGACAGATGCTCCTATTAATAGGGGAAATTCAGGTGGACCTCTATTAAATATGAAAGGTGAGGTAATTGGTATCAATGAATCAATCTCGGCAGCGGCCCAGAATATAGGGTTTGCAGTACCTATAAATATGGTTAAAGTGATAATGCCACAGCTTAAAGAAAAAGGTATGGTTGAAAGGGCGTGGCTTGGCATTTCACTAGGTCCTGTTCCAGATGAAGTAATCAAAAATTACAATCTTAAGAGTAAGAAGGGTGCTTACGTATACTCGGTATTTCGAGATTCTCCAGCAGATAAAGCGGGTATAAAGCCTGATGATATAATAGTAGAGTATAATGGGAAAAAGATAGAGACATCAGATGATTTGCCGTGGCTTGTATCTAATTCTCCAATCAATAAGCCTGTAAAGATAAAGTTATTAAGGGAAGGTAAGGAGATAGTAGTGGAGGCTAAACCTGCAAAAATGCCATCAGATGAAGAATTAGAGAAGAGATCCATGGGACAGGTAGAAAAGAGTAGTGAACTGGGAATTGAAGTTGAAAATTTACCTCCCGAAGTAATGAGGAGAGAAAGGTTAAGTTATGGTGTAAGAGTTAAATCTGTTTCTGAAGGTTCTCTGGCTGATGAGGCAGATATAAGGGTGGGAGATATAATATTGGAACTTAATAATAATAAGATTCACAATGCAAATCAGTTTATGAATATATATAAAAATATTCCAAGAGGTAAACCTGCTAGATTTATGATATTGAGAGATGGTGCGTTTTTCTATATAGTCATTAAGAAGTGATTTTTTCAGTAAAAGAATTTTTTGTTTATGGCTTTAACTTTGCTTACAATTGCTTTAATCTCATCCGATGGTTCTTCTATTTTTGGAGGTTCAATTTTATCACTAAGCAAACTCTCTATGCATTTGTATACCGATTTTGATAATCCCTCTATATTATATCCGCCTTCTAAGAATAGACAGAGCTTGTTACTACAGAACTTTTGAGCTAAGTATTTAAAATACTCTGTGAATTTGTAAAATCCCTCTTCTGTAACTTTCATTGATCCTAAGGGATCTTTGTAATATATATCATAGCCTGCAGATATTAGTATAATGTCAGGATGAAACTTTTCACATATTGGGTGTAGAATTTCGTTGAATATATACAGAAAATCGTTGTCAGTTTTGTTGGATGTAAGTGGAACATTTATTGTGTAATATAGTCCATCTCCTTCTCCAATTTCATCAAAATAGCCTGTGCCTGGGTAGTAGGGATATAGGTGTGTAGAAAAATATATTACATCGTCTCTGTCATAAAACATATTTTGAGTCCCATTGCCATGATGGATATCCCAGTCGACAATTAAGACTCTCTTTGCGAGGTGATCATTAATAAGATTAGCAGCAGCTACAGCGATGTTGTTGAAAATACAAAACCCCATTGCCCTTGAGTTTTCCGCATGATGACCAGGTGGTCTAATAAGGGCAAATCCATTGTCGTACTCTCTACTTGCTACCTTTCTGGCAAGGTCTAATGAAGTACCGGCTGCTAAGAAGGCTGTTTCTGCTGAGTGGATGTTCCCAGATGTGTCTGCGTCCAGAGAAAATTCCTTCCCTCTCAATTTGTTAATTAAGTCAATGTATTTTTCTGAGTGAACGAGTGATAACTCCTCCGATGTTGCCTCTTTGGGATTTACTATTTTTAATGAGTTCATTAGCGGATTAATATTTTTATATGTCTCAATGAGTCTTTTGGGGGATTCAGGATGAAACTCGCCAGCGGAGTGTCTTATAAATAGTTCGTCCTTGATTATAGCTGTATTCATATAGCCTCCTTAATTTGTTTAGGATATAGCATTTTGTTTGATCTCTGTCAAAGTGTTCTTCTTATATAGCCTTGGATATGGATGAGATTGAAATATTTGTTGGATACAAAACTCTAAAATGATATTGAATAAAGAATTGTTTTGTGTAAAATGTAGTCTTTATTAGGAAGGGGCTATAATCTATGAAAAATATGATTGATCTGTGTAATAATCCTATTTTTCAGAGGGCGATGCTAAATTCGGATGGTCTTTTAATCCTTTTCCTTGACAAAGGTGGTGATGTTCGCTTTTTGAATGAAGCTGGTGCAAGGCTATTAGGATATAAAGTAGAAGAGGCTATTGGTAAAAATTGGTTTGATCATTTTGTGCCGGATGAATTAAAGAAAAGGATTTTTGCTGTATTTTCCAATATAATTAAAGGAAGGATTAAGAAATTCAGGGTTTTTGAAAATGATGTAATCGGTAAGAATGGGATAATTAAGACAATAAGTTTTACAAATTCATTAGTTAGAGAAGGTAAAAGGATAATAGGCGTATTAAGTGTTGGAATCGATATTACGGAGTATGCAAAAGCTGATAAAGAGCTTAAACGGTTAAAGGAAGTTAATGAGATATTAATAAAAACCTCTTTTGAATTAAACCAGACAGATGATGTTGAGAGGATTTCGGATATTGTTGTTAGAGCTGCCAAGAGGATTACGGATAGCAAATATGGATATGCCGGGTATATAGATGAGGATACAGGATATTTTTTTATTCCAAGATTTTCAAGGGAGATAATGAATGAATGCAAAATAAGAAATAAAAATGTAGTATTCAAAGAGTATTCTGGACTTTGGGGATGGTCAATAAAGAATAAGAAGGTTGTTCTATCAAATGATGTAAAACATGATGTGAGGTCACAAGGGATTCCAAAGGGACATATTGAGATAAAAAAGTTTTTGGCATTGCCAGTTATAAATAATACTAAGGTAATTGGGCAGATAGCTGTTGCTAATTCTTCAAGAGATTACACGGAGAATGATGTTTTTACGCTGAATAGACTTATTAATTTATATAATCTTGCCCTCAGTAGAATTAGGTATCAGTCTTCATTGAAAGATATTTTGAAAAAATTTACTATATCGCTTGAGATATCTAATCAGATTGTGTATTCATATAATATCGACACTGGTAAGATATCGTTTGAGGGGAATACTAAAAGGGTTATGGGTTATGAAGTAGAAGTGTTGCCAGATAATATTGAAGGAATACTAGATCTAATTCATCCTGATGATAGGGATAGGTTTATAAAATTCTTTAATAAGAGTAGAGATTATGTGGAATTCCAAGTGAGGTTTAAGAGACAAGATGGTGATTATATGTATATTCAGATTAAAGGGTTTTTGATTAAGGACAAGAGGAGTGGTGAGAAGATTAAGTATGGTATGATTTCTGATATATCAAGTATAGTAAAGTATGAGACGGAAATTTTACAGAGAGAAGAGGAGATCAAACTAATTATTGAAAATATGCCCCTTCCTGTGGTAGTAATGGATAAATTTAAGAATATTATCTTTTTGAATAAAAGTTTTGTATCTTTATACGGATATTCAAAAGATGATATGGTTGATTTTGATGAGTGGGTGAAAAGGGCATTTCCTTTTGCTACAAGTGAGGAACTTGTTTCCTATTCAAGGCTTGTTTTTGAAGAACAAATGGGGATTGATGAAAATGATAATATTGTTGCCAAGATGCTGAGCAAAAACGGTAACTTATTTTATGTGAAATTTTATAAAAGAAATATTGGGAAAAACATTATCATAATTCTTGAGGATATTACAGAGGACAGAATCAGGCAAAAGAGAATAGATTTTATTAATGCCTTGCTTAAAATTAACACAGATATAAATAGAGAGGTAACTGATGCTGGGAGTGCGCAATCTGTGTTTATGAAGGTGATTGAGATTTTATTTAAATACAACCTATTTAAATTTGTTTACTCATATACGTTCGAGGAAGGTATTTCCAGAAGGCTTGTTTTTGTAGATGTAAATGGTGTAAGACCTGTTGATAACGACAAATTACCTTATTGTGTATCAGAGTCTATAAGTAGAAAGGAGAGGGTAATATATGATTTTAGATATGAAGATTGTGTAAAGTGCGGCAATTTTAATTTTTTAAAAGATGATGAGAAGGTTGTCATTATTTCGATAAAAGAGGGAAATGTCTTTTATGGTAATTTGATTTTGAATATAAAAAATGGGATTTTGATCAGTGATGAGGTTATTAAAATTTTTGAAGGAATTTCAAAAGATATTTCAATGAAGATTGAAAATATTTTTCTTCAAAAGCAGAATAAGGAATTTATAGATAGAATAAAGAATCTGGCGAGGTTTCCTACTGAGAATCCTAATCCCCTTGTTAGGATTGATAGAAATGGAATACTCTTGTATGCAAATCCGGCATCTGTTGATTTGGTTAATTTCTGGAAGACATCTCTTGGTTCGGTTGTTCCCACAAGTATAAAAAATGATATAGATTATTCTTTTGAGATAGAAAAGAATGTTGAGAGGGAATATAAAATTAATGAAAGATGTTATAGTGCACTTATAGTTCCTTTCCCGGATACAGCCTATGCTAATATATATTTTGTAGATATTACAGAAAAAAGGGAAAAGGAAATAGCTCTAAAAGAGAGTGAGGAGAGGTTTCGAAAGCTTTTTGATGAGGCACCGGTTGGGTATTATTTACAGAGCGAAGATGGGGTATTTATTGATGGTAATGCGACTTTAGAGGCATTGATAGGATATAAAAAAGAGGAATTGATTGGAAAGAACTTTATAGAGTGTGGTCTTATAGCTGAAGATAAAGTTGGACAGGCAGTGGAGTTTTTTCGCAAAAGTATATGTGAAAATGTCTCGGGGCCATTTGAGATAGAGGTAGTAAGGAAAGATGGTAAAAAATTGACATTGCAGATATATGTAAGATTCATAGAGATTGGGGGAAAAAAGACCATTTTGGGTATAGTAACTGATATTTCTGATAGAGTTAGACTTCAGAATGAGATTATAAAGGCTAATAAGGAATTAGCAAGGTTGTCAGAAAATTTGAGGGAAGAGGTCGAGCGACAAACAGAGCAGATTAGAAGAAGTGAAAGTTTGGCTATTTTAGTCAAAAATATAATTATTATAGCCACTAATCTTTATGACATAAGTGAGATTGTGAAGGAATCAGCCTCTTATATTGTTGAGTTTATGAATTATCTTGCCTTCGGATACTATTTGTACGGGGAATACAATTCCCAGCATGGCTTTTTCCTATGTAAAAATAGCAATAGATGTGGTTTTGATGTTGAGGTTTTTGATGATAGTTTACTTAAGAAGATCTCAAAGGATTGGGCAAGTTTAAATGAGGCAAAAGTAGTAGATAGCGGATACTTTGAATTTTATCCAGATTTAGCAAGAGAGTTTGATAAAAATAATCTCTCATTACTTTTACTTCCTATTGTGTTTAATAAAATTAATATAGGGCTTATTATGTTTTTGATCACAAGGGATAAGTATGTCGATGAGCAGCTTTTAGATTCCTTTAGTCAGATATCTATTCAGCTTGGAACGATAATAGAACAGAAGAAATCAGAGTTAAAAAGGGAAAAGATAAGTAAATTGTATGAATCTGTTTTAAGTTCTGCTGGTGATGGTATAATAGGAACTGATGATAGACTTAATATAACCTTTGTGAATAGGTCAGCCCAAAAAATACTTGGTTATGGAGAAGGTGAGGTATTGGGTTCAAATATACACAACTTGTTACATACAGATGAGAATGGTGAAATGCACAGCGAAAACGAGTGTCCATTTAAACTATCCTTATCTTTTTCGAAGAGAATAGAAGGAGAGAATGTCCTATTCATCAGGTCAGGTGGAGATAAAATCCATGTTCATAATATAGTAACTCCAATAGTCGAGGGTAATAAATGTGTTGGTATAGTTGTAGTTTTTAGGGATATCACAGATGAGAAGAGGAGGCAAGATGAAATAAATAGGCTTGCCACAGCCCTTGGGCAGTATCCGATTCCCATTGGTTTTATTGATAGGAATGGTGATATAAAATATGTAAATGAGGCATTTGTTAGTCATACTGGTTTATCCAGGGAAGAGTTAACTCATATGAATATCGAGGAGTTGAATAGAGGGATAACATATCTAATAAAAAAAGCCCCTCCACGTACCAGTATATTTAAGCAATATAGTTTTACGAGACATGATGGGAGTAAAGTTTATGAAGCTGTTACAATTTCTCCTATTATCAATTCATTTGATGAAGTAAGTGACTATGTGGTGATTAAAGAGGACATAACACGCCATATAGAGATTCAAGAGGCTCATAGAGTAGCTAAAGAAGATGCGGAGAGGGCCAGTAGGGCAAAGAGTGCGTTTTTAGCTACTATGTCACATGAGATGAGGACGCCACTTGCAGGAATTGTTAGGTCTATAGAAGAGTTTGGTGAAACGGAGCTAAGTGATAGACAGAGGCAGATTCTTAAGAAGGCAAAGACAGCGTCTGATCATCTGATGTCTATAATCAATGATGTACTGGATTACTCAAAGATCGAATCAGGAAGAATGGATATAGAAAATATTGGATTTGATTTATATGATTCTCTGGAAAAGGTAAAATCTATTACTTCTATTAAGGCTGAAGAAAAGGGACTTGAGTTTAAATTTGAGGTTGAGGAAAACATCCCAAGATATTTAAGAGGCGATCCTAAGAGACTTCAGCAAGTCTTAATAAATCTTATCTCTAATGCATGCAAGTTTACATATAAAGGGGGAGTCTATGTGAATGTAAGTAATAAGGCCGTATCTAACGGAAAGGTTGTATTGCTCTTTTCAGTGCAAGATACGGGTATTGGAATAAAAGATGAAGATAAAATAAGAATCTTTACGCCATTTACTCAAGTTGACTCGTCTATAAGTAGGAGGTTCGGAGGAACAGGGTTAGGATTAGCTATATCTAAATACTTTGTCGAAAAAATGGGGGGAGATATATGGGTCGATTCAGAGTTCGGAAAAGGTTCTACATTTTATTTTACTGCAGAGTTTGAAGTAATTACAGAGGATCAAGTCGAGATTGAAGAAAAATTTGTGCCTGTTCCTCTGATGTTGAAAGGGGCAAGGGTATTATTGGTAGAAGATAATGATTTGAATCAAGAACTAACCGCAAATTTGCTAAAAAAGTATGGGGCAGAGGTAGAATTTGCCTCTAATGGGAGAGAGGCGGTGGATATGGTATTTGCAAGACCACCGGATTATTATAATTTTGTTCTTATGGATATTCAAATGCCGATCATGGATGGTAAGACAGCTACAAAAATTATCTATGAGAAAGAGTCATATAAAAGTTTACCTATCATAGCAATGACTGCCCATGTATTTAAGGATGAAATAGAGGAGATGTTGAGTATAGGGTTGGTGGCGCATATTCCAAAACCATTTGACGAATCGTTGGCACTCAAGACGATCTCTAAGTTTTATTTTAATAGGTCAGCACAAACAGAATGTTGTGTGGAAAATAGAAGTATTCAATTGCCTGATTATTTGTTGGCCATAAAAGGTATTGATTTAGTTGATGGTCTCCGGAAGACGTCAAATGATGTAGATACGTATATAAAGATGTTGTGTAGCTTTAGGGAGCGATATAAAGTAGCTGATGTTGAAATTCTTGAGCTAATAAACAAAGGGAAATTCAAGGAAGCAGAGATGATAGTTCATACGATAAAAGGTGTTAGTGGGAATTTGGGTATAAAGGGTGTTTATGAGAAGAGTGTCTACCTTGATAATATCTTGAAAACTGATTCCTCTATGAGAGAAATTAAAGATGCATTTGAGTTGTTTCAAAGAGAGTTGAAGAACGCAATAGAAGAGATGGCTAAATTACAAGGAGATAAGAGAAAGGATCTTCAGTATGTAAGTAAAGATGTTTTTGACGAAAGGCTAAATGAACTTAAAATGGCCCTTAAAGGCGGTGATGTAGATGCAATTAAAATATTTGATATTGTTGAGGGGAATTTGGTGGATCTAATGGGAAGAGATAATGTTGACAAGATGAGAGATATGATAGAGAATTTTGCTTATAATGAGGCGCTTGAATTGCTCAAAAGTACTTTAGGTGGTAATAAATAGGAGGCTTTATGATAGAAAACAATAGGAAGAGTATTGTTTTAGTTGTTGACGATTCTCCCGAAAATATTAATGTTATAAAGAGTGTTTTTAAGGATATCTATAGAATAAAGGCTGCTACATCCGGTGAAAGGGCGATTGAGATTGCCAATTCTGAAGAGAAACCAGACCTTATTTTGCTTGATATAATTATGCCAGGCATGAATGGATATGAAACAATAAAAAAATTAAAGGCTAATCCAAATACAGCGGAGATACCAGTTATATTTTTGACATCAAAGGGCGAAGTAGAGGATGAGAGAACTGGATTTGATCTAGGAGCTGTAGATTATATTACAAAACCGATTAATCCTGCTATTTTATTTGCAAGAGTTGATACCCATCTGTCATTGAAAAAAATGCGAGATGAATTGCTTAGTAAAAATAAATATCTTGAGGAAGAAGTTGAAAAAAGAACAAGGGAGATCTCAATTATTCAGGACGTCACAATTATGGCAATGGGTTCTCTTGCAGAGATGAGGGATAATGAGACTGGAAATCATATTAGGAGGACACAGTATTATGTAAAGATTTTAGCTGAACATCTCGTTGAAGAGGGTTATTACAAAGATATTTTGACACAAGATAATATAAAGTTACTTTTTAAATCTGCTCCTCTCCAC